>CAJOPV010000180.1 GCA_905236495.1 uncultured Christensenellaceae bacterium | reverse complement strand
TCTCCAAGTTGGTTCCGCGCAGGACACCTTCCCCTCAAGGGGAAGGCTTTTGGCTGGTTTATTTTTTACTTAGTAACCCAACTCCGTTTGATAATCTTCATTGATATATATAATAAATCTGAACTCTGTACCCTGTACTTTTTTTCCAACTCTGATGTTATTTGGCTTCAATAAACGCTTTCAGCTTGGCAAGGTCGATTCCCTCGCTGCCCTCCAGCACGTTCAGCAGCGCTTCGGCCATGAATTTGACGCCGCCGGGCACGTCGCTTTCGATGTTCAGGGGCAGCACGGGGTCATGCACGCTGAGCCTGAGCAGGAACCAGCCGTTATTCACCCCGTCCATGAGATCAAAGGAGATGCGCACCCCTTCCCGGTTGTCCGGGGCGATGTGCCAGCCCGGGGCGAAATCCGCGTGCTCCATCACCTTTTCGATGGCGGCCCGGCCCACGGCCCGGAAATCCTCCCCCTGGATGGTGAGGCGCATTTCCACGCTTTCCTTGGGCTCCTTCAGATCCGCGATCAGGTCGGTCAGCTCCTTCCCCTCCTGCTTTAAGCGCATGGCCTCGCAGATCAGCACCGTCACCAGGTACATCCCGTCATCCAGGAAATGGTTTTCCCGCAGGGCGGCGTGCCCGCTGGTTTCGATGGCTAAGGGGCAGTCGATCCCGGCGGCGTTCAGGCGGATGGCTTCGTTGATGACGTTGCGGTAGCCCCGCTTGTAGCGGTAATGCTCGCCGCCCCATTCCATGATGAACTGATTCAGGCCGGAGGAGGTGACGGAATCCGTCACGATGGTGGCCCCGGGTTTTTTATCCAATAAGATGGCAGAGATCAGCGCAATGAGGCGGTTGCGGTTGATTTCCCTGCCGGTACGATCCACGATGGCGGCCCGGTCGCAGTCCGTATCGAAGATCACGCCCAGGTCGGCCCCGGCCTGCAGAACGGCGGCGCTGACGGAGGCCATGGCCTGCTCGTTTTCCGGGTTGGGGATGTGGTTGGGAAACATGCCGTCCGGCTCCAGGAACTGGCTGCCCTCCACCCAGGCGCCCAGATCCTCCAGCAGGTCCGCATAAAAGCCCCCGGCGCCGTTGCCGGCATCCACCACCACGTGAAGGCCCAGCAGGGGCTTGGGGATATCGGTATCCAGGCCCTTCCGCACCCGATCTTTGAGCTGCTCGCAATACACGGGCAGGAAATCCCGCTTAACGACGGGGCCCGCGTCCCCCAGCAGGGGCGCGCCGCTGCACGCGATATCCAGGATGGCATCCAGATCGGCGCTTTCGATGCCCCCCTCTTTGGTGAAAAACTTCAGGCCGTTTCGGTCGTAGGGGTGATGGCTGGCGGTGATCATCACGCTGCCGTCGCAGCCAAAGCCCTCGGTGATCAGGCTCATATACATGGCTGGGGTGGTGCACAGTCCGTAGCACTCCACCTGGGCGCCCGCCTGATGGCACCCTTCCGCGCAGGCTTCCAGCAGCGCTTCGCCGGTGATGCGGGAATCCCGCCCGATGGCGACCCGGGGATTGCTGATCCCCCGATCCCGCAGCCATTTCACAAAGGCCGCGCCGATCCTGGTCGCCACCGCCGCCGTCAGGGGAGCATCCTCCCCCAAGGCCCGTCCCCGCACATCCGTGCCGCTTTTGAGCATGCGCAAATCCGTACTCATACATTCCCTCCCTGTTCATCCATTTGGTTCATGGCGTCCTCCACGCAGCCCCGGAAGATCCAGTACAGGGGAGAAAGCGCCCGAAAATCATCCATGACCCGATTCACGATATCACTCTCATGTATCCAGGAAAGCTGCGCCCCTAAGCGCTCCGCATACACCTGCTTTTTGAGATACCAGGGCCCCAGCGCCTCCGGCAGCCCCTCCGGCGCCTTCATCTTCTTCCATTCCTGCCCCGCCAGGGCAAAATGCCGCTTTTGAAGGATGGGCAGCATCCGCAGGAAATCGTCGGGCCGGGCCGCCATCCGCCTGCGCATGGCGTCCATGATCTGCCGCCCTTCGCCCCAGATGCCCACGCCCCAGTTCACATGCTCCGGGCTCACCTCGAACCAGTAAAAGGGGGTGCCGTCGTTGGGCATGCCACCCTGGCGAAAGGAGACCCACAAATGATCCCGGTAAGGGGATTTATCCCGGGAAAAGCGGGTATCCCGGTTGATGCGGCTCAGGCATTTATTGGGCCGCACCTCCATATCCTCGCAGATTTCCTGCATCCCCGGGCCCAGCGCGTCGATAAAATCGTAAAAGGGCTGGCGCACTTCCCGGTAATACCGTTCCCGGTTCGCGTCCATAAAGGATTTATCGTTATGAAACCTGAGATCCAGAAAGAAAGGAATCAGTTCCTTTCCAAAGCCTTGAAACACCTGTGTTCCTCCTGAGCAAAACGATACGCTTTTATTATATACGATTTTCCCTGTTTGTTCAACTGCTTTCCTGCGCAAAAATAGCCCAAAAAATGCGGCAGAAAGGCCGCCCCGCGTTTGCGAAGCGGCCTTTGACGCTTATTTGATTTTCTGGTGCAGCAGGGGGCTCAAGGGCTTATAGATGACCCCGGTGACGATGCTGAGCACCAGGCCTTTGAGCAGGTTGAAGGGGGCGGTGATGAGCAGGAGCAGCTTCCATTCGCTGTCAACCCCGCCCACGTTGGCGAATTTCAGGATGCCTTCCATATCCATGTGGTACGCCCCCATGTAGAAGGGCAGCATGATGAACTTATTGGAAAGCACCCCGATCACCACCATGCAGAGGGTGCCCGCCGCCATGCCGATGAGGGCGTTTTTCCGGGTCTTTTGGCGGTGATAGATCAATGCGGCGGGGATCACCAGGGCGGCGCTCATCAGGAAATCCGCCAGGTCGCCCACCCCGGCGCTGGTGGTGCGGGTGAGGGCCAGCAGGCACTTCACCGCCAGGATGATGATCCCCGGCACCGTGCCCATGGAAAAGGCCCCCAGCAGCACGGGGATGTTGCTCAGATCCAGCTTGTAGAAGGCCACCACCGGGATCTGCACCAGAAAGAGGATGAACGATATGGCAGCCAGGATCGCCATACGGGTCAGGTAAGGCGTGGAGAGGTAATTGGGCTTCCGGGATACTTGCGTCATAGCAATGCCTCCTTACATGAATTGCGCCCCTGAAGCCATTGGCTTTTCAGGGGCGGTGAGGCGCTCGCTTTCCCGGTGGAAAGGGCCCTTCCTTCTCCTCTCATCCAGACTGTGACTGTCGGCTTCGGAATCTCACCGAATCGGCTGAAACCGTGGTTTCAGTTCGCGGGCTGTACCGCCGGTAGGGAATTTCACCCATCCCCGAAGAAGCTTCAAAGGCTTGTGCAGTTTTCACGGGTATTATACTGCGCTTTTTTTCTGCCGTCAAGGGGCCACGATATCCTGATTGGGCAAAAAATCCCCGGGCAGGTAAATACTGCCCGCCAGGGTCTCCGGCTGCTCCCCCTGAACGAAGAAGGCGGCCTTTTTCACCCCCTGCATCTCGCACAGGGTATTGACGAAGGCATAAATCATGCGCTTTTCCGCCCCGTCGGCGAGGCCCTCACACAGGGCAGGCCATTGGGCGGAAAAATTCAGGATCAGCGTCTGCTGGGCGTAGGAGACCCCCAGCAAGTCCGCCGACCGCATGCCCTGGGGCAGCACGGCCTCCAGCCCCGATACGCTGTCAAAGGGCTGGGGGCCCAGCAGCAATTGCTGAAACAGGGCCCGGGGGCTGTGGGCCTCGTAGAAGGGCACCGGGCGCAGCACCCTCGTAAGCCCCCCGTTCCCGTTGGCAAAATACAGGGCGCATTCGGAAAGCAGGAAGCCGGAAAAATCCCGCCGGCGCATGAGGCCGTCCGCAAAACTGATCTGCTCCCCCGCCCCGCTGTACGTGCCGGAGGGGGTCAGGGACGTAATGGCTTCGCTGCCGATCATAACCTCGATCCCATCGATGCCCGGCAGGAAGGTAGTCAGGGTATAGGTGAGGGACGCCATCATCACAGACCTTGTGATCCCGGCGTTGATGAGGGCGGCGTTCAGCTCCTCGCTGAAGCGCAGCTGCAGCCGCCGGGCGCCTCCCGTTTCCTGAAGGGAGGGAAGGCCCGTGAGCAATCCCCGCAGCTGGGCGCACACGGGCACATTGGGCAGCTGTTCCGCCCCGGCGCTCAGCGCCTCCAGCAGCGTCACCGCCATGCCGGGGATATCCTGGGCGGAAAAGGAAAGGCTGCGGGCCTCGCACAAAATGCCTTTTCCCGAAGGCGCGGGGAAATACAGCGCGGCGGTAAAGGATCGCCTTCCCGCCGTCAGCGGCGCTCCCGCCCGGGCCCAGAGGGTGGAAAGATCCTCCCGGGTGTTGGGCTGAAAGGCCCCGGCGGGCAGGGTAGCCGCCACGTTCAGCCCGGGCTGCACCCCGGCGATGAGCACGTTCACATACTGCAAATCGCCAAATTGACAAAGCGTATTCGCCAGCGCCTGGCCCACCGCATACAGCTCCTCATGGGAAAGCCGCAGGGCGGAGGCGGACAGGCTCACCGTAGCCACCTGACCGGATACCTCCACCGCGTCTGTCCCCGCCAGGGACAATGCCACCTCCCCGCCCAGCGGCTGGGTCGCCGCCCCGCCGGGCTGAGACAACAGCATTTCGCACAGCGTTTGGGCGCTGTGCCGGGCGGCGGACAAGGAAGCCGACGCCGGAACAGCCAGCAGCTGGGTGCCCTCCAGGGAGGGCAGATACAGCAGCACGCTTTGCTCGTATCCCTGGTCCATATCGTTTTCCGGGGCCTGATAGCGCGCTTCCGCCGGGGGCAGGGTCATCTGCGCCCCCGGGGCAGCCTGCTGCCCCACGCAGCCGGAAAGCGGCAGCGTCAGGCACAGGAGCAAAACGATCTGTTTTATACCGCGATTTCGCAAGGAACGCACCTCAATCCTGATCCATCATGCGGATCAGATCTTCATATTTCATCTTCCACAGCCCGTCTTCCCGGATGAGCCGCAGGGGATAGCCCGGCACGGGGCTGTCTCCCGCCTCCCCAAGCAGCGTCAGGCCGGCCCCCACCACGGCGGTCTGCCCGTCCAGGGCCACAGTGCCCGGGCTCAGGGAAAAGCCCACCAGGGTGCCCCCGTCGGCATAGGCGTCGTAGGCCGCCTGCTCCCGGGGCCGATCCTCTCCCCGGGCGGTAAAATCGTACAGGGCGGCCCAATCCTGGTTCATCCACGCTTCCAGGATCACCCGGGCGGTGTTGTGGGGCGTCAGCAGCGTTTCTTCGTTCCGGGTCAGGGGGTCCAGCAGCGTTTCATTGCCGCTTTGATCCAGGAACCCGGCGGGCAGGCGCATGGACGTGCCCTGGCTGGCCCCCCGATACACCAGCACCTGCACCCGGGCGCACAGGCCCGCCTCGGTGAGGGTGGCGCTGAGAGAATCCAGGCACAGCTGCCGCCGCAGCTTCCCCTCCGCCTGGGCGGCGGCGGAAAGCTCGCCGCTTTCATCGGCGTACCGGCCCATGAAGGCATCGTTGAAGGTGATGAACAGGGTATCCCCCTGGCTGGCGGTAGCCAATACCTGGGTCTCCGGCGGGAACAGGGCGGTCAAAAGCCCCGCCGCCCCGGAGGGCCCCTCCAGCAGGGCCTGCACCAGGGCCCGCTCCGGCGTTTCATCCCGCTGAACGGAAATCAGACGCACCTGAGGCGCCAGGTAAGCCGTGGCCCCGTAGCGGAAATACAGGGCAGCCAGGAGGGTGCCGGGGGCCAGGCCCTCCGTGTCCGCGCTGATGAGGGCGGCGGCCTCCGTATCCTTTCGGATCACGCTTTCAGGAGGCGTGGCGGCGCAGCCGGAAAGCAGCAGCGCGCACAGCATCAGCAGCGCCCAGCGGCGCACGGCCTTCATTGGGGCCAGGGCTCCTCGCCCAGGCACCAGCCCCGCAGCTTATTGACCGTCCGCTCCAGGGACCCTCTGCTGTCCCCCCAGGGCTTATCGGCGTTGCGGTAATCGAATTTCAGCGTGAAGCCCTCCAGATCCCCTTCCAGCTTGGCAAGGCTCCTCTCCACCGCATCGCACAGGTCCCGGATGAAATCCCGCAGGGTATCCCCCTTAAGCTCCGTCCGGGCCATTTCCATCAGCAGCGCCATGTCCTTCAGGCACACGCCCTTGCTTTTCCTGAACGCTTCCCGAAAGGCGCTGTCCGTCTGGTACAGGTGCAAAAGGGTATAGGCGTAGCGGTTGGTGTTTTCCTCGATGGAACGGCACAGGATGCAGCTTCCCGTCATTTCCCTGATCTTCCGGGCGGCGGCGGAAAGGGCGTCCTCCCCTTCCCCGCCCCGTTTCAGCAGGGAGGGGCGCTTGATTTCGCCCTTCTGCGCCTGCTTCAGCACGGGAGAAAGGCGCTGCATGGTCTCCTTCAGATGGGTGTGCATCATCAGGGCGTGGCCCAGGCGGTTTTGCTGCTTATACAGCAATTCCTGGTGCCGGGGGCAAAAGCCCAGGGCGTTGACCTGGATGCGGGTATCCGGCTCCATGACAGAGGCGCCCAGGTACCTGTCCACGTCTATGACTTCGTTATGCCGCCGCAGGGCGCACAGGGGGCATTCCCCCTCCAGCTTCACGGCGTCCCATACGGGGATGGTATCCAGATGATAACGCATGCTTCCTCCTGGTTATTTTTGGTTTCACCGGCGCATATGCTTCCCTGAAAGGGGGCGGGACCATGCGCGCCGGACGATTGCAAACGCGGCGGTACCGCGTCAGGAAGATCCGCCGCCGGGTGCTCATTCTGCTGATTCTTCTGCTGGGGGCGGGGGCGTACCTGGCGGTCAGGAGCGGCGCTTTGCCCGTCCCGAGCCTGATTGCCCTTCGCCCCGCCGCCACCCTCTCCCCGGAGGAAACGGCGGCCCGGGAGCGGGTGCTTTCCCTGCCCGGGGGCCATTGGTACGCCCTGGAGACGGGGGCCTACGAAAGCGCCGCCTCCGCTTCTCAGGCGGCGGAAAGCCTGCGGGGGCGGGGCGGGGCCGGCTACGTGCCGCCGGGCACAGGCCAGGTGCTGGCAGCCGCCTATCCCAGCCGGGCCGACGCCCAGAAGGTGCAGACCCAGCTAAAGGAAAACCACGGCATGGATACCGCCCAGGCGGAAATCCTCTGGCCCGAGATCCATTTGAAGATCGCCGGGCAGAAAACCCAGCTGGACGCCATGGCGGACGGCTGCGCCGCGCTGTATCAGCTGCCGGAGCAGCTGTACGCCCTGTCCTCCGGCCTGGATCAACGCACCCTGGAGCCTGCCGCCGCCCGGGAGGCCCTTGCCTCCCAGCGATCCACGCTGACATCCCTCTGCGCCGCCCTGGACGCCCGGTTCGACCGCAGCGCGCCGGAGGCCGTAGGACGGCTCAAGCGGGCCCTTTCCTCCCTTTCGGACGTCTTGCTTTCCGCCCAGGGGGCATCCGGCAGCGTCCGGCTGGGCGGTCAAATCAAATACTGCCAATTGGCGGCCCTGTGCCTGTGCCGGGACATATCGGGCCTGCTCTCCGGGCAGCTTACTGACTGACGGAGGGCCGGGCCGGCGCCCCGCAGTTGGGGCAGGCCACCAGGTTCTTGAATTCCTGGCTGTTGATCAGGTCGAAGGAAAAGCCCGTCAGGGGCCAATACTTTTCATCCACCCGTGGGCAGTTGGGAATCGCGTGGTAATACTTGCCGCCGTCGGTGTTGTAATACACGGTGATGCCGCTGCCGCCGTTGGGATTGGGGGTGGGGGTCGGGGCGATGGTGGAGGCGGGCATGATGGTGGGCTCGGCGTTTTCCCCGTTTTCATCGATCACCACGCCGCCCAGGCTTTGGGGGCCCACGTACCAGATATCGTTCACCCGGAACATGAGCACCTGCAGCCGCTTCAGTACCTGCTGATTATTGTTTTCGTCGAACAGCACCCGAACGGTGATGGTGCGGGTGGAATCGTTATCGCTGCCCTCCACCCTTTCCACGCTGTAATTGACGGGGCGGCTGCCCTGGATCATCTGATACAGGGTGGTTTCCGGGGAGGTCTGAGCGCTGACCCAGGCAGGCTGGCAATACTTCACCATTTCATCCACCCGGCGCTCCGCCCACTGGGCCAGGAAGCCTTCCAGCTGCAGCTGGGCGGCGGATTTGTTAGCGTCGCTGTCCGTGTTTTCCTCCGGGGCTTCCGTAGTTTCCAGCATGCCCCCCAGGCTGCCTGCGGTGGAGCTGGGGACAGGGCCGGGCCGGGAACGGCCGGCGGAGGCGGCCCGGCTCTCCGGGGCCTGGGAATTCATAAACAGCGCCAGGCTGATCACCACCGCCAAGGCGCCATACACCACCGTCAGGGTGTTCCGGGCGCTTTTCACAAAGGCGCCCAGCGCCCACATGGCGATGAGGGATACCGCGGCGAAGGCCAAAAACGCCCACCTGAGCCCGTTGCTGGGAATCAAAAGAGACAGAAGGAACAAAAGCGGCAGCACCACCGACATGATGACGGACAGGGCTTTGAAGCGCCGCCCGGAGGGCTGAGGCGCGGCCTGGGCCGCCTCCGGCTTTTCCTCCTGCTGCTGCCGGCGGCGGTTTTTCATGTTGTAAAGCGGCGCGGAGTTATACTGACCGCGGTTGGAATTCATGGCGTTCTCCTTTCTCGCAGGGCGCAAAACGCGCCCGGGGAAGCTGTCACAATCATAAAACGGCGGGAAAAAGCGGTTTATTCCCGGCACGCCACGGGGTAAGCCCGCCCCGGCAAAAAGCCCAGGCGGCAGGCCAGACGGGCGCTTTTTTTCGTCATGGCGTCCCAGTGCGGGCGCAGGCCCCGCTGCCTGCATAGGAGCAGCATCTGCGCCCCGCAGCACAGGGCCAGCCCCCGGCGGCGGAAATCCGGGTGGGTATCGATCTCGATTTCCACCGCGTCCGCCGTGCGGGCATAAGCCCCGCAGCCGGATACGAGTTTCCCCTGCCAGTACGCCCCTACCGTGAGCCCGTCCCGGGCGCAGGCGGCGGCATCCAGGTAAAAGGTGCAAAGGTCCTCGCTCCAGGCGTTCTCCAGGGCCTGTTTCGCCGTCTCCTCGTCACCCCAGCGAAGCTGAAACCCCTCCGGGGGCACGGCGAGGGCCCGGAGCGCCTCCTCGCTGAACGCGGGAGGATTCTGCATATCGTACCGGGTCATGCGGATGACGGCGCCATAACGGTAAGCGATCTGCCTCCAGGCGGCGGTGCCGGAAACGGTGAGGAAGCCCGGAGGCAGCTCTCCCGCCGTCTCCCGGAAAAAGCCTTCCCTGGCCCGGCCCGCCGGGAAAACGAACCCCCGGGCGATCACCAGGGCCGAGGCGCCGTCATCGCTTGCAAAGCAGCGCCCGCAACGCCCCTCCAAAGCGGATCGGGCCATCACATCCCCGCTTTTTCGGTAAAAAGGCGCAAGGGCCCTGCGCTCCTCGGCGGTCCTGCATTCAATCATCGATCTGTACCTTATCCCGCCCGAAGGTATCGATGAGGCCGGATAGGGCCTGCTCCGCCCGGTCCTGGGCGGCGGGATCCGGGGGCGTTTCCTGGGGCAGGGCCTGGAAGCGGCAATCCCCGCCGCCGCTTGCTTTCAGGGCGCTTTCGATGCGCTCCCGGCGTTCCGGGGTGCCCAGCATCGTCATAAAGATTTCTTCCCCGGGGGCGAACAGCGCCCGGTATGTCCCGTCCTTATAGCCCCCGTATTTGCCCCGGCTCAGCGGGCCGAAAATGGCGGGCTCGGTTTTTTTCAGGGCTTTCAGCGCGTCGTTCCACACGTCCTTGGGCAGCTTGTCCCCCGCCGGAGCCTCCGCCGCCGGGACGGCTTCGGGCTTGGGGGCGGCTTTCGGCGCGGGCTTTGCCGGGGCGGCGGGCCGCACGCCGTTTTTCTCCAGGGCGTTCAGGCGGTTTTCCAGTTCTCCGATGCGCTCCAGCAGGGCGCTCACGTCCTGATCCTCCGGCTGATCGCAGGCCCGAAGGGCGAATATTTCCAGCACGCTCCGGGCGGAGGAGGCCCACCGGGTATCCCCCTCGGCCCGCATGCACCCCTCCAGGGTGCGCAAAAGGCGTTCCTGGGAAAAGCTCTCCGCCTGGGCGGCGTAGCGCCTGGCGTTTTCGCCGCTGGTTCCCGGCAGCGCCTCCCCGGGGCCGCACAGCTTGGCAGCCATCAGAAGCCGCAGATGAGCGGATAGATCCTTTAAGAATACCTGCACGTCCCTGCCGCCCCGCATCAGTTCGTCGATGAGGCGCAGGGCTTCCCCGCCCTCCTTCCGGGCCAGGGCGTCGGCAAAGGAAAAGAGGAAAGCCCGGTCCGCCGTGCCCAGGGCGGCGCGGACGTGCTCCTCGGTGATCACGTCCCCCATGCACATATCCAGGATGGAGAGAGCGTCCCGCATGCCCCCCTCAGCCGCCCGGGCAATGAGGGAAAGGGCCTCGTCCTCCGCCTGCACGCCGGAAAGCCGGGCCACATGGCGCAGGTGCCCGGCGATTTGATCCTCGCTGTAGCGCCCGAAATCGTAGCGCTGGCAGCGGGAAAGGATGGTGGCGGGCAGCTTCTGGGGCTCGGTGGTCGCCAGGATAAAGACCATGTATTCCGGCGGCTCCTCCAATGTCTTGAGCAGCGCGTTGAACGCCGCGTTGGACAGCATGTGCACTTCGTCGATGATATACACCTTGTATTTGCCGAACTGGGGCGGATAATCCACCTTTTCCAGCAGCTCCCTGATCTCCTCCACCCGGCTGTTGCTGGCGGCATCCATCTCATACACGTCGAAGGACGCGCCGGATTCTATGGTTTTGCAGCTTGCGCATTCCCCGCAGGGGTCGCCGTTTTGCGGGTTTTCGCAGTTGATGGCCCGGGTCAAAATGCGGGCGGCGCTGGTTTTGCCGGTGCCCCGGCTGCCGCAGAAAAGATAGGCGTGGGCGATCCGCCCGGAGGTCACCTGGCTGCGCAACGTGCGCACGATGGCCTCCTGGCCCACCATTTCGGAGAAAGTTTTGGGGCGATACACCCGGTAAAGCGCCTGATACAAGGGACACTCCTCCTGCCTTTATTTCAGCTCCGCCATTCTTCTTTTCAGCACGTCCGGGGCGGCGACGGAATAGCCGAAAAAGCCCAGCGCCTGGCCTAAGGCGCAATAGACGCCGTGGTTGTAGGCGATCAGCTTCATTTTGCCAAAGTCCAGCTTGCCGGCATCATCCATCATTTCGGCTCTCACGCCCACCTTTTCGATCCTGCCCAGGAACAGGTCATGGCTGCCCAGCTCCTGCACGGACCGCACCCGGCAGGCCAGATGCAAGGGGCATTCCCCCACGGCGGGAGCCGTGAAGCCGTCAATGGAAACGGGCGTCAGGCCGCAGGAAGCGAACTTATCGGTATCCCGGCCCGATTTCACGCCGCACAGGTCCGCGGCCCGGAGCTGATCCTCCCCCACCAGATTGATGACGAACTCCCCGGAATCCCGGATGATATCGTGGGAAAAGCGCTCCTTTCGGACGGAAACAGCGCACATGGGCGGCTCGGAATTTACCGTGCCCGCCCAGGCGATGGTGACCAGGTTGGGCCTTTCCCCTGCCCGGGCGCAGGATACCAGCACCGCCGGCACCGGGGCCAGCAGGGCGCCGGGCTTCAGATCGACAAACATGCTCATAACCTCCTTTTGAGGAAAGGGCGGAGAGCGGAAGCAAAAGCAGCGAACAATGAATCGTGAACCTCCGCCCGCCTGTCTTCCGGCTCCTCCCTCCTAACGCCTAACGAAAAGCTTCGCGGCCTGCTCTCCCGCGACGAGGCCGGAGGCGAAGGCGAACTGCAAATTGAAGCCCCCGCAGGCCCCATCCACATCCAGCATTTCCCCGGCGGCAAACAGCCCGGGCACCCGGCGGGATTGGAGGGTATCAAAGTCAAATTCCCCGATGCGGATGCCCCCGGCGGTGACCTGGGCCTGCTCCATGCCCCGAACGCCGTTCAGCGGCACCGGGAAGGCGGTGAGGCTTCGGGCAAGGGCAGGGAGGGGCTGGCCTTCCAGCCGTTCGGAAAGCAATCTGGGGATCAGGCCCCGCAAAAGATCCTCCCTGGGCAGGATATGCGACCGTTGCTCCAGCAATGCCAGGGCCGCCGCCTCATGGCGGTGGGGATCGGCGATCCCATCCCTTTGGACGCCGAAAGCCCGGGGCGCGATGCCCAGCATGGGCGAAAAATCCATGAGCAGCAGGGGCCAGGCCCCGGAAGCCTCTCTTTCCTCCTGGGCATATCGGGCCAGCTCCATGGCGCACACGCCGCTGACCCCGTAATCGGTAAACAGCGCCTCACCCTGGGACTGGCAAAGGGGCGTTTCCCTGCCCCCCTCCACCCGGCACAGCGTCAGGACGGCGGGCAAACGCAGGCCGGATAAGCCCTTCACCGCCCGCCTCTCCGCCGTCAGCGGCGTTAAGGCAGGCCGAGGCGCTATCAGCGTATGGCCCAGATCGGTAAGCAGCCCATAGGCCGCCCCGTCGTGGCCCAGCCTGCCCCCCGCCATGCCGCCGCAGGCCGCGATCACGGCCCGGCAGTCCCAGGCTTCCTGGGGGGTATGCAGCCGGAAGCCCGCCTTCGTCTGTTCGATCCGCCGAACGGGGCTTTCGCAGAAAACCGGCACATGCTTCCGAGCCAGGGCGGCCCTCAGCACATCCAGCACCGCCGCGGCCTGCCCGCAGGCGGGATACACCCGGCCCTGCTCCTCCTCCGCGGTGGCAAGGCCCCAGCCCTGAAAGGCGGATAATACCTTTTCCACCGGGCAGTTTTTCAGCACCCGTTCCGCCAGCGCCCGGCCTCCCGGGTAAGCGGCGGGGCCCCGATTCGCCAGGTTGCAGCGCCCGTTGCCGCTGGCAAGGATCTTTCGCCCCACCCGGGGCGACGCCTCCAGCACCGCGGCCCGGGCCCCGTTTTGTGAAGCGGAAAGCGCGGCGGACAAACCCGCCGCGCCTCCGCCGATGATGCATACATCGTAATTCATCTTATTTGGTGCCGCTGATGGAGTGCGTGTAGGCGTACTCGATGGCGCTCACCGCGCCGAACCAGCCGTTGTAGCTGGCATCCACGTCCACGTGATCGGTGTTATGGGTCTTGGAATTGGTGAAGTGGATGCAGAACTGACCGTTGTAATTGTTATCCGGGATGCGGTCGCCCTTGAAGTTGTGGGGGATGCCGTACATGGAGGCCGCGAAGGTGCGCCCGCCCACGGTGACCCACAGGGGCCGGCGGCGCCAGGACTGCAGCTCGCTCTCCCGATCGGAAATATCCTGCGCGTTGCTGACGCCGAAGATCTGGCAGATGGCGGCGGTATCCTCCGTCGTCAGAGGCTCGCAGTCGGCGTGGTTATCGCCGTAGAGCCGCTGAGCCCGGAAGGAAATGCCGGTATATACGTCGGTAACGATGGCGACGGTGCCCACGCCGAAGATGGTCTGGATGCCGCCGGAATACCAATCGATCTTCTCCACCGGGTACAGGACGGCCTGCACGCTGCTGCCGTCGTAGGTGCCCACGGGCACGGTATTGAACAGGGCGTGCTGGGTTTTTTCACCGGCGATGCCATCCACCGTCAGCCCGTTGGCCTTCTGGAAGGCGATCACGGCGTTCTCGGTGCTGGTTAAGTAGGTGCCGGATACCTGATCGGCGGTGAGGAAGCCCTTTTCCACCAGCTTCAATTGCAGGGCGGTCACGTCGTCCCCCGTATCGTTCTTGGACAGGGTGCGGTAGCTGGCTTCCTTGGGGGCGTCGGAATTGCCGGTCAGCTCGTACAGCCGCTTTTCTTCCGTCGTCAGCACCCGCACCAGGTCGCCCCGCATCCAGCCGGTAATGCTGCCGTACTGGATATTGAACCAGTAATAGGGGTTATCCGCGGTGGGGGCGGTGTATTTGCCCAGATAGGTCAGCTTGGTGCCGGAGGCGCGCACGGTGGTCAGCTCCCTGCCCTGCATGGAGCCGGTCTGCCGGATGATGACCTTATCCTTGGTGGTGAGGGCCACGTCGCTCAGGTCCTCCGTCACGGGGGCGGCGGTGGCCCCTGCCGGGGCGGCGGTGGGCGCGGGGGTGGCGGTGCCGCGAAGGGCATCGTATTCCGCATTCGTCAAAATCCTTGCATAATTGCCCAGGATGTAGGCGGTCCTGCCGTTATAGGTGACCTGATACCAGGTGCTCTGGCCCGAGGTGACGGTCTTGACAAAGGGCAGGACGGTATTCATATTCACCTGGCCCAGGGTGCCCGCCTTGGTGCTGGCCTTTTCCCGCACCCACACCTTATCGGCGGTGACGGTAATGTAGTTGCTGTTGCCGGGCCGGGGCGTGGCGGGGCCGGGGGT
>CAJOPV010000179.1 GCA_905236495.1 uncultured Christensenellaceae bacterium | reverse complement strand
TGTGGAAGGCAGCCGCGAACGTCTTCAGGCGTTTGAGGGTACTGTGATTGCCAAGCGCAACGGCTCCAGCCGGGAAACCTTTACCGTCCGCCGCGTGTCTTACGGCATCGGCGTGGAACGTACATTCCCGCTGCATTCTCCCCGGGTCGATCATATCGAGGTCATCCGTCGGGGCAAGGTCCGCCGGGCGAAGCTGTATTATCTGCGCAATCTGCAGGGCAAGGCCGCCAAGATCAAGGAGGCCGGCCGCCGCTGAGAAGCAAAGAAAAGTCATCCTTTTGGATGGCTTTTTTCATATTCGGATAGGAGGATAGAAACGATGAAAACCCTGGGGATCATCGGATGCGGCAACATGGGCGGGGCCATGCTCCGCAGGATCGCGGCGTCGGGGATGATGGATCAGAAGGATATCATCATTGCGGATAAAAACCGGGAGCTTTGCCGGCGCCTTTCTTCGGAATTGGGCGTCCGGGCCGCTGAAAACAATCAGGAGGCGGCCCAGGCGGATTGTTTGCTATTGGCTGTGAAGCCTCAGTTTCTGCCGGACGTGATGGCGGATATTTCCCTTTGCGTTCGGGAAACCACGCTGATCCTGTCCATCGTAGCGGGAACCGGTACGGACATGCTGAAATCTTCCCTGCTGATCGGGGATCAGGCCCGCATCGTGCGCATCATGCCCAATACCCCGGCTTTGGTTGGGGAAGGGGTGCTGGCGGCCTGCCGCAGCCAGAACGTGACGCAGGAAGAATGGGCCTTTGCCATGGCGCTTCTGACGCAAATGGGCATGGCCCTGGAGGTGCCGGAAAGGCTGATGGACGCGGTGACGGGGGTCAGCGGCTCTTCGCCCGCCTTTGTGTTCCTGTTCATGGAAGCCCTTTCCGACGCCGGGGTCCGGGGCGGGCTCAGCCGTCAGGACGCGCAGAAAATGGCGGCCCAGGTGATGTTGGGCTGCGGCAAGCTGGCCCTGGAAACGGGCATGCACCCGGGCCAGCTCAAGGATATGGTTACTTCTCCCGCCGGCACCACCATCGAAGGGGTGGCGGCGCTGGAAAAACGAGGCTTCCGGGGCGCGGTCATGGAGGCGGTGGAAGCCGCTATCGAAAAATCAAAGTCCTTCCATTCGTAAAAAATCACATACGGAACCAGCAGTAGGACGACAGCGTGAACACGTCATACACCGTCAGCACGCACTGCCCGCCGTCCAGCAGGTAATAGGCGTAATCCGTATTCTGCACGTGCTCATGGATGGGCGCTTCCTCCGGCGGCACGCCTAAGATGGATACCTGCACGCCTCCGTCTGTGGTGTGACAGCCCCGATACAATTCCGGGTGATCGTCGATATACTGCTGCATGCGCTGCCCATAGACGGGGCTCAATCCGCAGTGGATCACCAGGGGATAATCCAGATATTCCAATAATTCAGGCGCTTCATTGGGGGTAAAGCCGAAATCCCGAAGCGTTCCGATATACAGCATGATATGCCGGTATCTGGCCCCTTCGTGACGGCATACAAACAGATCGCCGACCCTGAGATGATCCTTCAATTCCGGGAAGGGCGGCATTTCGCTGCCGGGGTGCTGATCGTACAGGTGATTGCCGTCATGCTGATAATCCCATTTGAGCAGCATGTTTTCCAGCGTATCGTGGGCCGGCAGGCCGCAGGTTTTATATACGTACTGGGTGAAGCCGGAGCAATCCAGCCCGTAGAGATATACTTCATCTTTGCGGAAAAAGCTGCTGCTCACCTGGCATTTCATCATGCGGTAGCGGGGCGCTTTGGAAAACAGATAAGCGCTGGCCCGGCCCCCGAAGAAATAGGGCAGGCCCCCGTCGAATACCGCCTGGATCTGCGCGCCTGTCAGCTCGTTATACCTTTGAATAAAAATATTTCCTTTTTCCAGCATGGATAAGGCGCAGTCCAATATAGGGTCCTGCGATAGCTCCGCCCGGGCGGAGAAGGATACGCACAGGATCAAAAGCAAAATCCATACCGCCGCCCGCTTCATGTTTCATCGCTCCTTTTTCTATACTTTACTTTTCCCGCCGTTTCTTGTCAAGGGAAGAAAAAAATACAATAATATTTTTATCGCGTTAGCGCTTTAGCTTGACAAAATGATAAAGCGATGATATACTGCCTTTCATACCGGGGGAATTTGCAGTCAGGAGGAAGCAGAAAGAATGGATTTATTGGATATGCTGCGGCGGGATGAGCGGATCACCCTGGAGCTGCGGGCTTTATATGAAAAATACGGATACAGAAAGTATCGCATGAGCAAATTTGAGGAATACGGCTTATACCTGGAAAACAAGAATTTCCTCAAAAGCCAGCAGATCATCACCTTTCACGATCTGGACGGCAGGGTGCTGGCCTTGAAGCCGGACGTTACACTGTCCATCGCCAAAAACACCCACGCCAGCGCTTCCTCCAGCGAAAAGTTTTATTATTTGGAGAATGTGTTTCGGCTGGATAAGCGGGCGGGAGGATATCGGGAGATCAGCCAATTGGGCCTCGAATACATAGGCAAGTTGGACGCACGGGCCTCCTGGGAGGTCATGTGCCTGGCCCAGCAGACCTTAGCAGCCATCCATCCCCGACACCGTATGCAATTGTCTCATATGGGCTTCTGGATCTCGCTTCTGAACGGCCTGAACGTGGATGCCCTGCTTCGGCAGGAATTGATGGATCTGATCCGGGGCAAGAGGCTGCATGAGCTAAAGACCAAATTAGCGGGCATGGCCCCGGCGGCGGAAAAGCTGATCCTGGACGCGGCGGCCTTAAGCGGCGAGTTTACCCAAACGCTGTCCGCCGCCCGGCAGCTCGCTATCTATCAGGGCATGAGCGATGCCCTGGACGAATTGGAAAGCATTTATCAATTGCTGGAAGCCAAGAAATGGCAGCAGGATCTGACGCTGGATTTTTCCTTGGTCAGCGACAGCGAATACTACGGCGGGCTGATTTTCCAGGGGTATGTGGAAGGGGTGCCCCGGGCGCTGCTCACCGGCGGCTATTACGGAAATCTGCTGAAAAAGTTTGGGCGGGATCTGGACGCCATCGGCTTTGCCGTGGATCTGAACGAGCTTAGCTTCCTCTTCCGTTCCGTACCGGCAAGCGACGTGGACGTATTGATTCTCTACGATCAGGATGCCGACCTGGACGCCCTGCTGACCCAGGCCGATATGCTGATGGCGGAGGGCAGGAAGGTGCGCCTGGAGCAGAGCGCCCCGGAGGGCGTGCGGGCCGAAACGGTGTATCATTTCACCAAAAAGGGGCTGAAGGAGGCGGAAAAGAATGCTTAATATCGCGCTTCCCAAGGGAAGGCTTGGGGATCAGGTGCTGAATCTTTTTTCCTCCATCGGCTTTCAATGCGCCGAAATCTATGAAAACGACCGTCGGCTTGTGCTGGAAAGCCCGGATCATCAGCTGCGGTATCTGCTGGTAAAGCCCTCGGACGTGGCGATCTATGTGGAATACGGCGCTGCGGACGTGGGGGTGGTGGGGAAGGATATCCTGCTGGAAGGAAACCCCGACGTGTATGAGCTGCTGGACCTGCAGATCGGCAAATGCCGCCTGGCGGTCGCCGGGAAAGAGGATTATACCGAAAACCCGGAAGCGGTGCTGCGGGTCGCCACCAAGTTTCCCAACGTCGCCAAGAAGTATTATTCCTCCCTGAACCGGGATATCGAGATCATTCAATTGAACGGCTCCATTGAGCTGGCGCCTATCCTGGGCCTGTCCGACGTGATCGTGGATATCGTGGAATCGGGCAAAACGCTGCGGGAAAACCATTTGAAGGTGCTTTCGGAAATCGTGCCCGTCAGCGCACGTCTCATCGCCAATCGGGCCAGCTACCTGTTCAAAAACGAGATCATCACCGATATGACGCGCAAATTGCAGGAGGCAGTCGAATGATAAAAATAATGCGGTACGAGGATTTCCGCCCCGAGGATTTCAAGACCCCCGCTATCCAGGCGGGGAACGAGATCGAAGCGGCGGTGGATGCCATCATCAAAAACGTGCGGGAAAACGGCGATCAGGCCCTTCGGGAGTACGCCCTTCGGTTTGACCGGGCGAAGATTGAAGACGTGCTTGTAACGGAGGATGAAATCGAGGCGGCGTTTGCCGCCTGCGACAAAAAGTTTCTTTCAACGCTGCAAAAAGCTGCGGAAAACATCCGGGCATTCCACGAGAAGCAAAAGCGGGTCAGCTTTACAATCAGCGAAGAAAACGGTAAAATGATGGGGCAGCGGGTGATCCCCCTGAGCAGGGTGGGCATTTACGTGCCCGGCGGCACCGCCAGCCTGTCCTCCACCGTGCTGATGGACGCCATTCCGCCCAAGATCGCAGGTGTGGGGGAAATCATTATGGCGACCCCGCCGGGCCGGGACGGCAATGTATCCCCGGATATTCTGTGCGCGGCGAAGATCGCCGGGGTCACGAAGATCGTGAAAGCCGGGGGCGCCCAGGCTATCGCCGCCCTGGCTTACGGCACCCAGGCCGTTCCCAAAGTGGATAAGATCGTGGGCCCGGGCAATGTGTATGTGGCGACTGCCAAGCGCCGGGTGTATGGCGTGGTGGATATCGATATGATCGCCGGGCCCAGCGAGATCCTGGTGCTGGCGGACGGGAAGAGCGACCCAAAATTCGTGGCGGCTGACCTGCTTTCCCAGGCAGAGCATGATCAATTGGCTTCCGCTATTCTGGTGACGGACAGCATGACGCTGGCAGAGCAGGTGCAGGCGGAGGTGGAACGGCAGTTAAGCCGCCTGCCCCGGCAGGAGATCGCCCGGGCGTCCATTGACAAAAACGGGAAGATTATCGTCGCCAAGGACCTGGACGCGGGGGTGGAGATCGCCAACCTCATCGCCCCGGAGCACCTGGAAATCTGCGTGGATGACCCCTTTGCCTACCTGGGCAGCGTCGAAAGCGCCGGCTCCGTATTCCTTGGCCGCAACGCCCCGGAGGCGCTGGGGGATTACTGGGCGGGGCCCAACCACACCCTGCCCACCAGCGGCACGGCACGGTTTTCCTCGCCCCTGTCGGTGGATGATTTCGTAAAAAAATCCCAGTTCATCTATTACTCCCGGCAGGCGCTGGAGGAAGCGAAGGATTCCATCGTCACCTTTGCGGAGCGGGAGGGCCTGCGGGGCCATGCCAATTCTGTCGCCATCCGATTCGGGGAGGAGCAATGAGCAGATTTTTGAGCGCCCGGCTGTCGGCCTTGGAGGCTTACGTGCCGGGGGAACAGCCCAAGGTACAGGGGCTGATCAAGCTGAACACCAACGAAAGCCCCTATCCTCCCGCGCCGGGGGTCCGGGAAGCGGCGGCGGAAGCGGCTGAAGGGCTGCAATTGTATAACGATCTTTCCGCCGGACGGCTGATCCGAATGCTTTCGGAGGCTTGCGGTGTCCGCCCCGATCAGGTGGCGGTGAGCAACGGCTCGGATGAGATGCTGGCCTTTGCCTTTCAGGCCTTCGGGGAGAAGGGCCTGGCTTTTCCCGATATCACCTACGGCTTTTATCCCGTCTGGGCCAATCTGTACGGCCTGGACGCCAGGATCGTTCCGCTGGATGAGGATTTTCGCATCCACATCGAAGATTATCTTGCCTGCGGGCGCACCGTGGTGATCGCCAACCCCAACGCCCCCACCGGCATCGGATTGCCCCGGGACGCCATCGCCCGGATCGCGGAGAGCAATCCGCAAAACGCAGTGATCGTGGATGAAGCCTATATTGACTTTGGCGGGGAAAGCGCCGCCGGGCTGATCGACGATTACGATAATCTGCTGGTGGTGCGCACCTTCTCCAAATCCCGTCAGATGGCGGGAGCGCGGCTGGGCTTCGCGTTGGGGAGCAGGGAATTGATCGGCGATCTGAACCGGGTCAGGTATTCTTTCCATCCCTACAACGTCAATTCCATGACCCAGGCGGCGGGGACAGCCGCCCTTGCGGACCCGGCTTACTTTGAGAATTGCCGGACGCGGATCATGGAAACAAGGGAGTGGACGAAAGGGGAATTGAAAAAGCTGGGCTTTACGGTGCTGCCCTCCCAGGCCAATTTCCTCTTTGCCAAGCCAAAGAGCATGTCCGGGGAGCAATTCCAGCAGATGCTTCGTAAGCGAAATATCCTGGTCCGCAGGTTCGATCTGCCTCGGATCAAAGATTATCTCCGCATCACCGTCGGAAGCAGAGAACAAATGGAAATTTTCATACAGACCGCAAAGGAGCTGATCGCATGAGGCAGGCCACCTTGGACCGTAAAACCAACGAAACCAGCATTTCCGTAGCCCTGATCCTGGAAGGCCATGGGAAGGCGGACGTAAAGACCGGCGTAGGATTTTTGGATCACATGCTGGAATTGTTCTGCTACCACGGGAATTTCGACCTGGCATTGCGCTGCCAGGGGGATACCCAGGTGGATGATCACCACTCGGTAGAGGATATCGGCATCGCCCTGGGCCTGGCCTTTTCCCAGGCGCTGGGGGATAAGGCGGGCATCGCCCGGTACGGCAATTTTCTTCTGCCCATGGATGAGGCGCTGGTGCTCTGCGCCGTGGATTTGAGCGGGCGGGACGCCCTGGGCTATCAGGTCAGTATCCCCACGGAAAAAGTAGGGGCCTTCGATACCCAGCTTGTGCAGGAATTCATGCTGGCCTTTGCCAGGAACGCAAAGGCCGCCATCCATTTCCATCAGCTTTCCGGCGTCAATTCTCACCACATCATCGAGGCCATGTTCAAGGGCCTGGGCCGATGCATGGGCCAGGCCGTTGCGCCGGATGTAAGTCGGGCCGGGCGGATCCCCTCCTCCAAAGGAACGCTGTAAGCAGAGGAAGCTATGATCGCAATTGTTGATTACGGGGTGGGGAACCTGTATTCCATCAGCCACTCCCTTTCCTTCCTGGGCATTGAAAATACCGTAACCAATGACCGGGAAATGCTGAACCGGGCGGATAAACTGATCCTGCCCGGCGTCGGCGCTTTTGGCGACGCCCGGGAAAAGCTCCGGGATTCCGGGCTGGATCAGATCCTGATCCAAAGGGCCAAGAAGGGAACGCCGCTGCTTGGCATTTGCCTGGGGATGCAGCTGCTGTTTGAAAAAAGCTATGAATACGGCGAGCATCCGGGCCTTTCCCTGCTGCCCGGGCAGGTATGTCCCCTGAAAGCGGATATCCCGGCGGACAGGAAGGTGCCCCAGATCGGCTGGAACGCCCTCAGGTTTACAGGGGAAAGCGAGCTGCTCAAATACGTCCGGGAAGGGGACAGCGTATATTACGTTCATTCCTTTTACGCGAAAAACGCCGGATGCGCGGTAAAGGCGGTGTCCGAATACGGGGTGGATGTGCCTGGGCTGGTGCAGCAGGGGAACGTGTATGGCGCGCAGTTCCATCCCGAGAAAAGCGGGCCTGTGGGCCTTAAAATCCTCCGGGCCTTCGGGGAGGTGGCTGCATGCTGATTTTTCCCGCCATCGACCTGCGTTTTGGGCAGGTGGTGCGTTTGTCTGAGGGGGATTACGACCGCATGACGGTGTATGAGGCCGATCCCCTTGCCGCCGCCCGATCTTACAGGGAGGCGGGGGCCAAATGGCTCCACGCGGTGGATTTGGACGCGGCAAAGGACGGCGACCAGCAGAATTTTAACAGGATCGCCCGCTTGGCAAGGGAAAGCGGACTGCGCCTGGAGGTGGGCGGCGGCGCCCGCAGCGAGGAAAGCGCTCGCCGGTATCTGGACGCCGGGGTGAGCCGGGTGATCCTGGGCACGGCGGCGGTGGAACAGCCGGAATTGATGGAGCGTTTGGCAGCGCTGTACCCTGGAAAGATCGCCGCCGGGGTGGATGCCAGGGACGGCTTCGTCGCCATTCACGGCTGGCGCACGGTCACCGATCTGAACGCCTATGATTTCGTCCGCTCCCTGCCGGATCGGGGGGTGGATACGGTGATCTATACAGATATATCCAGAGACGGCATGCTGTCCGGCCCTAATTTCGAGGCGTATGAACGCTTGACCGCCGTCAAAGGCCTAAAGATCGTGGCCTCCGGCGGCGTATCCACATTGGACGACGTAAAGAGGCTTGCGAAGATGGGCCTGTACGCCGCCATTATCGGCAAGGCCATTTATGCCGGAAGCATCGATCTGAAACAAGCCATTCAAGCGGCGGGGGAGGCGGCAGCATGATCGCCAAGCGCATCATTCCCTGCCTGGACGTGCGGAACGGGCGGGTCGTTAAGGGCGTCAATTTCGAGGGCGTTCAGGACGTGGCGGACCCGGTGGATATGGCCCGGTATTATAACGAGACCGGGGCGGATGAACTGGTATTTTACGATATCACCGCTTCCTTTGAGGGCCGGGGCCTGTTTACCGATATCCTGAAGCGAACCGCGGCCCAGGTGTTCATCCCCCTGACGGTAGGGGGCGGCATCAACGATGTTTCAGACTTTGAACGGGTGCTTTCCTGCGGGGCCGATAAGGTGAGCGTCAATTCCGGCGCCATCAAGGATCCCACCCTCATCGATCGGGCCGCCAAGCGCTACGGCGATCAGTGCGTGGTGCTGTCCATGGACGTGAAGCGGGTAAACGGCAGCTTCCACATCTTCGCCAAGGGCGGACGGGAGGATACGGGGCTGGACGCCCTGGACTGGGCCCGGGACGGGCAGGAGCGCGGGGCCGGGGAATTGGTTGTCAACAGCATGGATACCGACGGTGTCCGCCAGGGCTTTGATCTGGAGCTGCTGTCCGCCATCGCCGGGCGGGTCACCATTCCCATCATCGCCTCCGGCGGCGCGGGGAAGAAGGAGGATTTTAAAACGCTGTTTGAAGCGGTGCCCCAGGTGGATGCGGGGCTGGCAGCCTCCATTTTCCATAAAAAAGAGGTGCCCTTGCCGGAGCTGAAGCAGTATCTGGCTTCCCAGGGCATTCCCATGCGGATTTTACGGATGTGAAAGGAGATCACCCATGAATTTAGACGATCTGAAATTTGACGCAAACGGCCTGATCCCGGCGGTGGTACAGGATTATTTCTCCAAGCAGGTGCTGACGGTGGCCTATATGAACCGGGAAGCCCTGGAGATTTCCATGAAAGAGGGCCGCACCTGCTTTTACTCCCGCTCCCGGCAAACGCTGTGGCGCAAGGGCGAAACCTCCGGCAACACGCAGGAGATCGTCACCATCCGGGCGGACTGCGACCTGGACGCGCTGGTGGTAGAGGTCATCAAGGCCGGGCCGGCCTGCCACACCGGGGCGGAAAGCTGCTTTTTCAATCCCGTATATCAGAGCGGCGAGCATCCCGCCTTTTCCATGGAGGCGCTGTATCAGCTCCTGACAGGCCGGAAACAGCAGCCTAAGGAAGGCTCCTATACCACCTATTTATTCCAGAAGGGGATCGATAAGATCCTCAAAAAGGTGGGGGAGGAATGCACCGAGGTGATCGTGGCGGGCAAGGGCGGCGACCAGGCGGAAACCGTGTTTGAAATCGCCGATCTTGCCTATCATGTGATGGTGCTGATGGTGGAAATGGGCATTACCCCTGCGGATGTGTTTGCCCAGCTTGCCAGCCGCCACGTGGTAGATCATAAAGTCAAGCAGGAAAAAATGCAGTAAGCATGAAAAACGCCCGGTGCGCGCCGGGCGTTTTTCAGCGCATCGACACAGGCGATGCTCTGCCATCATAAGTCAGTAAATGCTATCGGAAGCAGTCATACTGCCTGCTCCTCGGACCGCGAAACCAGTCCCTGCGGAGGAAAGCCGTGCGGCCCTTTTAAGCTATCCCGGGGTTTCTGGATGGTCGCTTATATGTTTTCAAAGAATGGCTTGTCATCCTGATCCCGCAGGATGCCCATATCGTCGAAATGCAGATAAGTGGGCTGGGCATCCATATATTTGAGGATCTCGTCCAGCCGTACCCGTTCGGTAAAGCACAGCAGGGTGAAGGCCACTCCGTGGCGGCGGGCCCGGCCCGTACGCCCGATGCGGTGCAGGTAGTATTCGTTTTCGTTGGGCAGATCATAGTTGATGACTGCCTCCACGTCGAATACGTCGATGCCCCGGGCCGCCACGTCGGTGCACACCAGGATGGGGAATTTGCCCCGCTTGAAGCCGTTCATTACCTGATTCCGCTTGGATTGGGGAATATCCCCGTGCAGCGCTTCGGTCTGATACCCAAGCTTATTCAGCCTTTCGCTCAGCCGGCGGCACATATCCTTGGTGTTGGTGAAGATCATCACCCGGTTATACACGTTGGAATCCAGCAGGTATTGCAGATGCTCCTGCTTGATCTGCCGTTCGGTGGGGATCACGTACTGGGCGATCCGGGGCTTATTTTCCTGGGTGGCTGGAATGGTGATTTCCACGGGATCATGCTGATATTTCCAGGAGATGGTCAGCACATCCTGATTGGTGGTGGCGGAAAACATGACGAACTGCCGCTGAGGCGGGATGGCCTCGATGATCCTGCATACGTCCTTCACAAATCCCATCTTCAGCATTTCGTCCGCTTCGTCGATCACCAGGGTATGCACCGCGTCCAGCCTGGCGGTGCCCCGCTGCATGTGATCCAGCATCCGCCCCGGGGTCGCCACGATGATCTGGGGCTTGCGCTTGAGCTGATTCAATTGTTTGGAAATGGGCTGCCCGCCGTACAGAACGGCGATGCGCACCTCCGGGATGAAGGCCGCCAGCTTCGTCATTTCATCGCCGATCTGCTGGGCCAGCTCCCGGGTAGGGGCCAGCACCAATTCCTGAATGCGGGTATCGGTCAGGGAAATGTATTCCAGCATGGGGATGCCGAAGGCGCAGGTTTTGCCGGTGCCGGTGGGGGCAATGGCGATCACGTCGTGGCCTTCCATCATAATGGGGATGGTCTTTTCCTGAACGGGGGTGGCCTGCGTGAACCCCATTTTAGCCACCGCCCGCATGATCTCATCGGATAGATCGAGGTTTTCAAAGCCCGTCAGGGGCTGATCCTGTTTCTGTGGCAAAGCGCGTTCCTTTCCGCCGCGGCGCCCTGTCCGCGATGCATCACATAATCATAACCTGATTATTATAGCATAAGGCCTTCGATGCGGTCAATTTTTTTGCGAAAATTCCCCGGTGATATGGAAGAAACCGGGAAAAATAAGCGGGTGGAACGGTTGCAATTGATAGAAGAAAGGAGTATAATTGCCTGGTAGCGCCCAAGGGCGCTGCTTGGCATAATCGCCGGAAAGGATGGGCATGGCGTTCTGGATCGTCCCTTTGGCAGCCATGCTGCTGTACCTGTTCCTGATTTCTCCTTCTTGGCGAGGCAGGAAACGGGCTGCCTCCGCCTTTCCCGTCAGGTTTTATGCCCATCGGGGGCTCCACGGCAAAGACGCGCCGGAAAACGCGCTGATCGCATTTGAACGGGCGGCGGAGCAGGGATACGGCATTGAGCTGGACGTAAGATTGACCCGGGACCGTGCCATCGTTGTGCACCATGACGATACCGCCCTGCGGCTTTGCGGCGTGGATCGCCCCATCGGGGATATGACGCTTCAGGAGGTGCAGTCCCTCCGATTGGCAGGATCGTCCTATGGGATCCCCACCCTGCGGGAGGTATGCGATCAGGTCCGGGGCCGGTCTCCGCTTCTGATCGAAATGAAAAGCGGCGGCGACAGCCGGGAACTGCCCCGAATCCTGTATGAGCTGATGGCTGGTTACGAAGGCGTTTGGTGTGTGGAATCCTTTGACCCGAGGCTGCTTTGGTGGTTCCGCCGGAACGCGCCCGGGATCATCCGGGGGCAATTGGCCTGCGATTTTCACAGGATGGGGGAGGAAACCGGGCTGCTGTACCGTCTGGCGGCGCACCTGACGATGAACTTCCTTTCCCGGCCCGATTTTATTGCATACGGCTGGGAAGGGGATCGCAACCCCACCTTCCGGGCAGTGAAAGCGCTGTTCCATCCCGTGACGGCGGCCTGGACGGTGAAGGATGAGGAAAACAGCCGGGCGCTGCGCAGCCGTTACGACGTGCAGATCTTCGAGGGCTTTCGCCCCGATAACAAAAATGTTTTTGATGAATGAAAAGGAGAAAAAGCCATGAGTGAAATGAACAAGATCGTGGTATCCCAGGAAGGCCTGCGCCAGCTGGAAGAAAAGCTCAAGTATATGACCACTGTACGCCGGGCAGAGGTGGCGGAGCATCTGAACATCGCCCGGGGCTTCGGGGATCTGAGCGAAAACGCCGAGTACGACGAGGCCAAGGATGAGCAGGCCAAGCTGGAAGCGGACATCCTGGAGCTGGAGGAAACCCTGCGCAACGTGGTGGTGATCGATGGCGAAGTATCTACCGACGCCGTCAACGTGGGCACCACAGTCAGGGTGCTGTATCTGGATGAAGGCGAGGAAGAGGAGTTTTCCATCGTGGGCGCCCGGGAAAGCGACCCCATGAACAATAAGATTTCCAACGAATCCCCCATCGGCACGGCGCTGCTGGGCCACAAGGCCGGGGAGATCGTCACCGTGGAAGCGCCGGACGGCGCTTATAAATTAAAGATTCTGGAAATCCGAGTGTAATCATTACGAACGAAGCGAGGGTTCATCATGCCGCAGGAACAAAACGCCCCTGTTTATTCTGAGCAGGAACAGATCCGCCGGGACAAGCTTGCCGCCCTTCGGGAGAAGGGACAGGACCCCTACCTTTTGACAAAGGCCCAAGTGGATACGAAGAGCAGCCAGATCATTGCCGATTACGACGCCTATGAGGGAAAGGACGTTTCCCTGGCTGGGCGGATGATGACCCGGCGCATCATGGGCAAGGCCTCCTTTGCGCATCTGCTTGATACCGACGGGGAAATCCAGTTTTACATCCGCCGGGACGACGTGGGGGAGGATGCCTACGCCACCTTTAAGGATATGGATATCGGCGATGTGATCTTTGTGCGGGGCAAGGTGTTCAAGACCAAGACCGGGGAAATCTCCGTGCATACGGAGGAATTGACGCTGCTCGCCAAGTGCTTAAAGCCCCTGCCTGAAAAGTTCCACGGCCTTACGGATCAGGACCTGCGCTATCGCCAAAGGTATCTGGATATGGTGGTGAATCCCGAAGTCCGGGATACCTTCCGCAAGCGCAGCCAGATCATCACCGCCATCCGCACTTTCCTGGAAAGCCGGGGCTTTATGGAGGTGGAGACCCCTGTTCTCCACACCCAGGCGGGCGGCGCTGCGGCCCGGCCCTTCATTACTCATCACAATACCCTGGATATCGATATGTACCTGCGTATCGCCCTGGAGCTGCATTTGAAGCGGCTGATCGTGGGCGGGTTCGACCGGGTGTATGAGATCGGGCGGGTGTTCCGCAACGAAGGCATGGATACCAAGCATAACCCCGAATTTACCATGCTGGAATTGTACCAGGCCTTCACCGATTTTCACGGCATGATGGATATTACGGAGGATATGTTCCGCTATGTGGCCCGGCAGGTGAACGGCACCGCCGTGGTGCAGTACGGCGATATCACCATCGACCTGGAAAAGCCCTTCGCCCGGATGAGCATGGTGGAAGCGGTAAAGAAGTATTCCGGCGTGGACTTTGATGCGATTCATACTTTGGAGGAAGCCCGCGCCGCCGCCGACGAGCGAAAGATCCATTATGAGAAGCGGCATCAAAAGGGTGATATCCTGAACCTCTTCTTTGATGAATACGTGGAGGAGCATTTGGTGCAGCCCACCTTCATCTACGGGCACCCGGTGGAGATTTCTCCCCTGGCGAAAAAATCCCCCGCTGACCCGGCTTATACCGAGCGCTTTGAAATCTTCATCCTGGGCCGGGAGCACGGCAACGCCTTCTCCGAGCTCAACGATCCCATCGATCAGCGCCAGCGCTTCGAGGCCCAGGCGGCCCTGAAGGCCCAGGGCGACGAAGAGGCCCACGGGGTGGACGAGGATTTCCTTAACGCCCTGGAGATCGGCATGCCCCCCACCGGCGGCCTGGGCGTGGGCGTGGACAGGCTTGTGATGCTGCTCACCGCCACCCCCTCCATCCGGGACGTGCTTTTGTTCCCCACGATGAAGCCGGTGGATTGATACTCATTCAAGCTGCAAAGCTGCGCGGCATCTGACGCGCAGCTTTTATGTTTGTCAAAAACGTGTCATAAGGGGCCTTTCCCATTGACGGGAGAAAGGCATCGGTGATAGAATACGGTTATGAAAGGGAGCGATTCCGTTTTCTTCCCTTTTCAAAATGGATAAGGAGCATCTGTTTCATGCGGCTCAAAACTCCCGTGACGAAGG
>CAJOPV010000178.1 GCA_905236495.1 uncultured Christensenellaceae bacterium | reverse complement strand
GTCGATGCGCGAGAAGCTCATGCGTTTGCGCAGCTTCCCCATTTGGACCTCGTGCACCATAAAAGCTATCACCCCTTTATTGCTGCCAGCCCCGGAAAAGCGCATATCTCCCCTTACCCGTTTCCTTGCCGATTTTTGCGCATTTCGGCGGCCCCGGGATGGGCAGATGGATGCACCTTAACGCTACTGGTGCAATCATAAATGATAGCATAGGTTTGCCCCCTTGTCAACGGCATTTCCGCTTCAAAAATGAATAATTTGAAAAAAATAACCATAAAAATGCTAAGATACAGTACCTATTTCTATATTTTTACAAAAAAATCGCCCCGCTGCGAAAGCGGGACGATCCAAAGGATGAAGGCAAAGGTTTGGTCTTTGCTTCAAGTCATAAGCATGTCAGGCTCTATTCGTTTCCCTCCGCGGCGGCAACCATCGCCGGGATACGGGCACCCAGATCGGTGTGGGTATAGAACAGTTTCAGCACGTAATCGCCTTCCGTTGACAATACCACGGCGGTATTGTTCGCGCCGTACCAGATATACAGGGCGGTGCCGCCTTCGCCTGTCTTCCGATAATCGAAGCGACCGTATTGATCATTCAGGTTCTGGATCATTTCGCCCGCATGATCGTTGTCAAGATAGCTCACCGTAACGGACAGAAATTCTTTTTTCTCCGGGTCGATTTGCCCGTTTTCAAAGCCATGATAAAGGAAAAACTCCACTAAGAAAGGTATGTAGCCCGCCACGGTAACGTCGGAAAAATCGTCGTCGTCCAAATAGTAATTATCTGCGATGCCTTTGAACCTTTCGTCATATGCCAGATCGTCCAGATACAGATATTCGTACGCAAAATCATTGAATACGTTCAGGTCGTCGGGCAGGTAATACAGTTCCGCCCAGCTGTCCGAAAGCTGATTTTCCGCAAAATCCTCCGCGTTTTCTTCATCCGTCAGGCCGTTCTGGGCGATGGTCTGATAAAAGTCCTCCAGGGTGGTTTCGCCCCAGGGCAGGCCCAGGAAGGTGATTTCCTCGCCGTATTCCGCCAGGGCTGGCGCGCAGCCCAACACCAAGAGCGCCGTCAGAAGCAGCGCGATCGTTCTTTTCATCCCCCTCGTCCTCCTTCTTGTTTTTCATTTTAGCCCGCTGCGAAAAGAAAGTCAAGCATATCCGATGTCTCATATTTACTTTTTGCTTCACATATGAAGAAACTGAAAATTTTTGCGAATTGTTATCTACCAAATTTTGTTTGACAGATAGGATTTGCCCATATAACGTCAAATGACCGAAATCATTATTTGGATGATTTGAAACACGCACCGCTTACATCCCGGATCGTGATTTTGGGTGATGGTGATTGGAAATACGATAACACCATTATTGATCTCAATTGGATGCATATTTACGATCAAACGTGGGGCGTCAGGATTCAATTTCTTTCAAACCCACCAAGGTTTTAAAAATTTCAACTCGGTAAAAAAAGCGCCGGAGGATAGTTCTTCCTCCGGCATCGTTTTGTGTCATTTACTTCTGTATGTCCTGTGTCTGGGTTTCGTTCAGGCTCAGCACCGGCAGGGCTTCCGCCGCGCCGCCGGATACGTAGGTGGGCAATTGCCCGTTCCACTGGTTCACCTGGGTGAAGTTGATGAGCTCCTGAGTCAGGGATTCGGCGATCTTGCGGTTGGCCTCGGCCTCCGCCTCCGCCTTGATCCGGGTGGAGTAGGCCGCCGCGTCCGCGTCGATCTTCACCACGTTGGCTTTCGCTTCCGCGTCGATCTTCTGCCGCTCGGCCTGCTGCTGGGTCTCCATGGTCTTCTGCTCCTGCTCGATCTCGGCCTGCAGCTTGCGCTGGGCCGCCACCTGCTTGGCCTCTACGGCGTCGGTGAAGGCGTCGGTGAAATCGATGTTCTCAATGGAGACGGAGATGATGGAGATGCCATAGCGCTCCATTTCCTTGCTCAGATTATCCCGGATCTGGATGGACAGCTGTTCCCGGGCGCTGACCAGGTTTTCCGCCGTATATTTGGAAAAGACCGCTTTGGTGTTTTCCAGCATCCGGGGGTTCACCAGCTTGCTGAAATAATCGGTGCCCACCTCCTTGAACAGCGTCATGGCGGTGGCTTTGTTGATGGCGTAGTTGATGGAGCCGATGATATCCACCTGCTGGATATCGCTGGAGAAGGCCTGGGTAGAGAAGGGGGTCTTCTGCTCCCGGTTGTCCATCAGGATGATCTCCTGGAAGGGGCTCTTAAAATGGAAGCCGGCCTCCAGCGTGTAATCCTCCACCTTGCCGAAGGTGGTGATGATGGCGGTGTTGCCGGTGGGCACCTGCACGGTGCACATGGTAAACAGGATCAAAACCGCCACGATGATGACGCCCAGCACGATCAGGCCCTTCAGCGTCTTGGGGCTGGCCTTTTTCTGATTGGTGTTCATGGGGATGCCGTTCATTTTCTCGTCCTCTCTTTCGTTGGTTTCGGGAACGGGTACAGTATAGCACACTCTTTGCCCCCGGGAAAGGGCCTTTCGTCCAATCCAGCGTTTTCACGGCTGAATTGTCATCGGGGCTGCTTTTCCGTATTGCGAAAGCGGGGAAAAAGGTGTAAAGTAAGTAAGGTACAAAAGACGTTTTGCAAAGGAGCATGATCGTTCCATGGCAGACCAGCAGACCGGCTTTATCTGGCCTCCCCGGCCTTTGCCGCCCATTCCCCTGTGGGAGGGCGCCGTGCCTTACGCCGCCCACAGCCCGGATCAGGCCCCGCCCTCCGTTGCCCCCTTTCCCAAGGACGGCGCCCGGGGCGCTGTGGTGGTGATTCCCGGGGGCGGGTATTATATGAAAGCGGACCACGAGGGCGCGCCCATCGCCCGGATGCTGAACAGCGCGGGGATCGCCGCCTATGTGCTGGATTATCGGGTGCACCCCTGCCACCCCATGGCGCCCCTTTCCGACGCCCAGCGGGCCATCCGGCTGGTGCGCTCGCTGGGCTATGAGAAGGTAGGCGTGCTGGGCTTTTCCGCTGGGGGGAACATCTGCTGCTCCGCCGCCGTCCACTATGACCCGGGAAAGCCCAACGACCCGGACCCGGTGGAGCGCCTGTCCTGCCGCCCGGACGCCTTCATCCCCTGCTACCCCGTCGTCACCTTCCGGGAGCCTTATACCCACTTGAGCTCCCGCCAGGGCCTGCTTCGGGAGGACTGGGAGAAGGAAGAATGGGTGCGGTATTTCTCCGCGGAGGAAAACGTGACGCAGGATACGCCCCCCGCCTTCATCTGGCACACGGCGGCGGATGAAACGGTGCCGGTGCAAAACAGCCTGCTCCTGGCAAAGGCCCTGTCCGATCATCAGGTGCCCTTTGAAATGCATATTTATCCCTTTGGCGGTCACGGCATGGGCCTGGCAGGCGAATGCCCGTCCGCCGGGCAGTGGGGCGGCGCGCTGTGCCGGTGGCTCCTGGAAATGGGGTGGGGCGCATGATGCAGAAGATGGACCCGGTGACCCCTGTTCAGCGCTTTTCCGCCGCCTGGTGGAAGGAAATGGGGCTGCTGAACCTGGGCACGCTGCTCATGGCTGTGGGCGTGTATTTTTTTAAGTTCCCCAATCATTTCACCACCGGCGGCGTCAGCGGCATTTCCATCCTGGTGGCCCACTACCTGCCCGGCATCACCACCGCCACCATGAACCTGATCCTGAATATCCTGCTGCTGGCGGTGGGCCTGATCTTCCTGGGCCGGAGCTTTGGGGCGCGGACGGCCTATTCCAGCGTCATGTTTTCCCTGCTGACGCTGGGGCTGGAGCGGGTCATGCCCATGTCCTCCCCCATGACAAGCCAGCCGGTGCTGGAGCTTATGTTCGCCGTGGGCATTCCCGCCGTGGGCTCCGCCATCCTGTTTCACGTCAACGCCTCCTCCGGCGGGACGGACATCGTCGCCATGCTGGTAAAAAAGTATTCCAGCATGAATATCGGCCTGGCTCTGGCGCTGGCGGACCTGGTGGTGGCGCTGGGCGCCTGCTTCGTATTCGGCATGGAAACGGGGCTGTTCTCCCTCTTCGGGCTGTTCACCAAATCCATCCTGGTGGACGCGGTGATGGATAACCTGCGCACCTACAAGGTGTTCCATATCATCACCGACGATGCGGAGCCCATCTGCAATTTCATCCTGAACCGCCTGCACCACAGCGCCACCATCACCCAGGGCGAAGGGGCTTTTTCCCACAAGCCCCATACCATCGTCATGACCGTGGTGAACCGCTCCCAGGCCATCCGCCTGCAAATGTTTGTCCGCGCCACCGACCCCCACTCCTTTATCACCATCACCTCCTCCAGCGAGATCATCGGCAAAGGCTTCCGGGGCATGAGTGAGTAACGAACGGAGCAAAACCGGGGGGCGCCGCTTTGAAATTTCTTGAGGTGGAATCATGCTGATCCGTGAATATCATGCAAAGGATATATATGATATGATCCGCATCTGGAATCAGGTGGTGGAGGAGGGGGTGGCCTTCCCTCAGGAGGAAGGGCTGACCGCCGAAACCGGGGCCGCCTTTTTCGCCGAGCAGACCTACTGCGCCGTTGCGGAGGATGAAGCCGGGGCCATCGTTGGCCTGTACATCCTGCACCCCAATAACGTGGGGCGCTGCGGGCACATCGCCAACGCCAGCTTCGCCGTGGATGCCGCCCTGCGGGGGCGTCACGTGGGCGAACAGCTGGTGAAGGATTGTCTCGCTCAGGCCAAGGCTCACGGCTTTTCCATCATGCAATTCAACGCGGTGGTGGAAAGCAACCTCCACGCCCGTCATCTGTATGAGCGCCTGGGCTTCGTGCCCATGGGCGTCATCCCCGGCGGCTTCCGCATGAAAGACGGGCGCTATGAAAACATCTGCCCGTATTATCACGTTTTATAATCAAGAGGCCTCCGGGGCAAAAGGCCCCTTGCATCAAAGCATCGACAAAGCCGATGGCAATGTATCCATCTGCTGTAAAATAGCGTTTCCGGGCATTTTTGCCCGGAAACCGCCGAAAATGCCTCTTTCCGAATTTAGAAACAGGCTCTAATTCATATTATTATCTAATAAAAATAGACGTTTCTGGGGGAAACCGCTCTTTGGAGCCCAAAGAGCGGTTTCCCCCAGACCCTCTTCCGAGAAAAGCGAATGGGGGTCATGGTTCTATGCTAATACTCTGTGCGTGTCTGCATTTAATTAGATAATAGAATCACATGCTCAAAGAAATCGTTTCCCTCCGTATCCGGCCCCACGGCAGTGTAGGCCAGGCCGAAGCGGTAGCAGCTGTATTGGCTGTCCCGGGGCTCCACGGTGAAATACTCGAATTTGCCGGTGGCGGGGTTCTTTTGCCCTGCCTCATGCTGGGACGCATGCCAGGTGAAGGCCTCCAGGGCCATTTCATACCCCGTGCGCCCATCGAAGGCCGTTAAGGGCTGATCCCAGTCCATTTCAACGGCGTTTTCGGGATACAGGTGCAGGTACAGCTTCTTCACCTGCCAGGGGCCGAAAGCGGCGGAAGCGGGATATGCGGAGGCGTCAGCGGCGCTTGCCACGCAGTTCAGCAGTGCATCGGCGCACACCCGATGAGCCCCATGCCCATACTCGCCGTTCACGTCGTGGCTTACCACCACCTCGGGCTTGTACTGCCGAAGCAGCGATACCACCCAGCCATATACCTCGCTCTTTTTCCATTCCTTATAGGCCTTATCCAGGGATTTGGAATAGGCGTCCCAGAACCCGCCGAACACCGGGTAGGTGCGCACGCCCATGGCCCACAGGCCATTGAGCAGCTCGCTGCGGCGCATTTCGGTGCCCTTGGAATTGGTGCCGCAGGTCAGGTAAGCCACCACCACATTCAGCCCCTTCTCCCCCGCGCAGGCAGGGATAGCGCCGCCGAAAAAGAGGATCTCGTCATCCGGGTGGGCCGCCAGCACCAATAGATCCGCCTTTTCCGGCGGCAGCTGCCATTGCTGCACCCAGGCGGGCACGTCCCCCTCCCCGAAGGCGAACAGCTCGGTCACGTTAAAGATCACGGCCTTTTGGGCCACCGGCACGATGCGGATTTCCGTTTCCCCCCGGGGCAGGGGGGCGTATTCGTGGGCGAACAGGCCCTCGCTTTCATACACCGCTTCCCACTTGCCGCCGCGCTTGGCCTGTACCTGCCAGGGCATCAGCTTGGTGCCGAAGCACACATACACCCCGTACAGGGGGCTCTCCTTGGGGGCCGTCACCTGCACGTAAGGATTGCGCTGGCTTTCCGTCAGGTTGGGGGTGGACCAGTCCCGATCCCGGATACGATCCACTTGATAGGATTTAGGCCCCACGGCGATCTTGCACTGATCGGTCAGGTCCGGCGCGTCCTCCGCCGCGGCGGGCAGGATGAACAGCGCAAGGAGCAGCGCCAGGGCCGGCAGCCAGCGGTATTTCATGGGCAGTTCCCTCCAATTGCACAGCGGTAAAAAAGCCTGCCGCGCTTCGGGGCACGGCAGGCGGATGAACGAAGAATTACTCGGCGTCGGCAGGCGCATCCTCAGCGGGGGCCGCTTCTTCCACGGGGGCCGCTTCCTCAGCTTCCTCCACGGGCGCTTCGTAGGCGTAAGCTTCGACAGGCATGGCGTCCTTGATGCTCAGGCTGATCCGCTTGGCTTCGGGATCCACCGCCAGCACCTTCACCAGCACCTTCTGGCCCACCTGCAGCACGTCCTCCACCTTTTCGATGCGGGTGGGAGCGCACTGGGAGATATGCACCAGGCCATCCACGCCGGGCTCCAGCTCGATGAACGCGCCGAAGGGCCGGATGCGCACCACGGTACGCTCCAGAATGGAGCCCACGGGATATTTGTCTTCGATGTTATCCCAGGGCTTGGGCTGCAATTGCTTGTAGCCCAGCTGGATGCGTTCCCGCTCCCGATCCAGGGACAGGATCTTCACTTCCACTTCCTGGTTGATGGTCAGCACGTCGCTGGGGTGGCCCACCCGGCTCCAGGCCAGGTCGGTGATGTGGATGAGGCCATCCACGCCGCCCAGATCCACGAACGCGCCGAAATCGGCGAAGCGGCGCACGATGCCCTTCACGATGGCGCCCTCTTCCAGGCGATCCCACGCGGCGGCCTTCTTGGCGGCGGATTCTTCGGCGATGACCTGCTTGCGGCTGGCGACGATGCGCTTCTTCTGCTTATCCACGTCGATGATCTTCAGCTTCATCTGCTGGCCCACGAACTGATCGATCTTTTCCACGTACCGGGGCGCCAGCTGAGACGCGGGCACGAAGGCGCGGATGCCGCCATCCACCTG
>CAJOPV010000177.1 GCA_905236495.1 uncultured Christensenellaceae bacterium | reverse complement strand
GGGGCCCCCGGCCCGAGGCGCAGTCGGAATGGCTGCTTTTCATGCCTTGACGAATCGGTAACAAAAGGATATAATGCTGACAAATGGGTTTTTCCATATTATATTATTTTTGGAGGGGTACTTATGAACTTTCAGGGGAAGGCCGTACTGGTTTATTTGGAAGAGGACAATATCCAGCGCGCATATTTTCGGGTGCGCCCGCTGATGACCCAGGACGGCCCCGTGGGGCCCATGGAAAGCACTTACCCGGACGACGGTTTCCTCCGCATCGTGCCGGACCGCAACGAGCAGCATACCTTTAAGGATCGGATGCGCTCCCTGAGCGGCTTATGCCTGGTGGATCTTCGCTTGTTCCAGCCGGACGCCAACAAGATCCGCACCAATAAAAATTATTCCCCCGAACGGGGCGAAAACAACCAGTTTATCGTGTATTCCGACGCCGTACGCGCCCTGCCGGAGCAATTATTATATCAGGTGGTGGCGGAAGCGGATCGGGAAAAGGCCTATACGCCCTGCGTTTATATCCGGGAAGGCGCGAACATCCAGGGCCCCTTCCGCCGTCAGGACGGGCAGAGCGCCGGGGATACCCAGCAGCTGCCCCCGGACAGCACGGAAATCCACTCCCTGAGCCTGAACGATCAGGAACTGCTCTTCTATTGGCCCAAAGCGGCGGAGCCCCAGCCTGTTCCCGAGACGGAAACTGAAAAGCCGGCAGAGGAGCCGCCGCAAAACGCTTACGAGCAGATTCAGGCCATGGACGTTCAGGTCAGCGAAAACGCCAATAAGCTGCATGACGCCCCCTCCGTGTCCCTTGCTCCTGTGGAGCAGCAGCCTTCAAAGCCCCTGTCCGGCACCCGGCTGTACCAGGCGCCTCAGCGGGCCGTTCCCCAGCGCCGGGCCCATAACCCCCTCATGGAGATCGTGGAGCGGGATCGCTACGCCGGCAAGTACGAGGCCCCCGGGGCCACGCTGCCCCAGACGGCGGAATTAAAGCAGGTGGATAACCCCGCCGACGCCCTGAAGCGCGCCCTGAAAAGCCTGTGGCAAACCCCGGAAACCCAGCGCCAGGCCGTTGACGTGCTGCTGGGCCAGCCCGGCATGCGGCAGATGCTGTCCAAGGCCCTGACGAAGGAAACCAACGATCTCACCTTAGCCGCCATGCAAAGCCAGCTGCAGGAGATGGAAGCCGAGCGGCTTATGACGCTGATGCAGCTGGACGACGCGAAAAAGAACCTTTCCGCCGCCCGGGAGGAAGCCATCGGCAAGCTCACCGCCGCCGAGCAAAAGAAGCTGGATCAATTGACCGCCGCCCAGGAAGGCGCCAGGAGCGCCCTTGTGGAACTGGAGGAGCGCATCGAGCCCCTGCGCCGGGAAGCGGAGGAAAGCCTGGAAAAGCTGAGCGCCGATCTGAACGCCCAGAATAAGCTGATCCTGCCCGTATTGGGCAAAGAAGCCAGCCGGGAGGAGCTGATCTCCCGGGTGGAAAACGCCATGAAAGCCGCTGGGTTCCTGCTGGAGGAGGGCGACGCGGAGGCGCTGCTCACCGCCTATGCCCTGTGCGACGATGAAATCACCTTCTATTCTGACGCGGAGGAGGACGCGAAGCTCGCGATCCGCGCCTTTGCCGCGGCGCTGGGCGTTTCGGCCCAGGATCGGGGCCCCATGGCGGAGGCCGTGATCCTGCCCGGCGGGGACGCGCCGGTGATGCTGATCGGGTATCAGAATCATACCCACCCGCTTTTGACCTGCTGCCTCCATGAAGGGGCGGAGGATCGCCAGGAAAACTATCGCGCTCCCAGCTTCCCCACCGTGCCCGTTTCTCCCTCTCTGGAGGCGCTGCCCGCGGCTTTGCCGGAATATCAGCCGGTCATCAAAGCGGCGGTGAAGCGGGAAATGAGCACAGAAACGCCCCTTTCCGAGGATACCAAAGCGGTGATCCAGTCTCTGCGGAAGGCCCTTTCCGAGGTCCGTCCCCTGCCGCTTTCGGCGGTGGATCAGCTGTGCCGCTTTATTGCCTGCACCCAGAATACCCTGAAGGGCGGCGTGGCGGAGGCCATCGACCGGGCCGTCTGCCTGTACGCCGCGCCCTATCTGGTGGGCTGGGGCAAGAAGTTGGAGGAAATCAAGCCCCTGCTTTCCGCCATGCCCCGCACGCTGAGCGCCCTGAAAGCGTAACATGAGCGATATCATCACCAGCCTGCAAAACCCCCAGGTGAAGGCCTGGCGGGCCCTGAACCGATCCCGGGCCGAACGGAGCCGGCAGGGCCTGTTCCTGGCGGAAGGGGAGCATATGGCGGGGGAAGCCGTGAAGGAGGGGAAAGCCCAGGCGCTGCTGATAGCGGATACCGCCCGGGAAAAGTACCGCGGCCTTGCAAAGTCAGCAGCGGGCGTAACCGTCTGGTATCTTGCCGATCATGTGATCCAGGTCCTTTGTGACGCCAAGACCCCCCAGGGGATCGTCGCCGTGTGCGGTTATCCTTTTCCCGCAGCCATCCCCTCCGGCGCTGCTCTTCTGGCGGCGCTGGATGGGGTGCAGGACCCGGGCAACGTGGGCACCCTCCTTCGCACCATGGACGCGGCGGGGTTTCATTGCCTGCTCCTGGATGAAAAGACCGCCGATCCCTACGGCCCCAAGGCCCTCAGGGCCTCCATGGGCGCAGTGTTCCGGGTGCCGGTTTTTCGGTGCTCCTCCCTGTCCGATACGCTGGACGGGCTTCAGCGTGACGGCTTTGAGATCATCGCCGGGGATCTGCGGGGAGAAAGCTTTTTCCGCCGCCCAAGGCTCCCGGATAAGCTGTGCGTCGTGATCGGGAACGAGGGCCAGGGCATCTCCCCGGAGGTCATGTGCAAGGCCACGATGCGCCTGAAGCTGCCCATACCCGGCGGCGCGGAATCGCTGAACGCGGCGGTGGCAGGCTCCATCATGATCTACGATATCCTGCGGGAAAGGCAAACTGAGCCGTTTTCTCCATAAACAAGTCGCAAATATCGACAGGGATGAAATGTTTTTTGTCGTATATCAAAAAATGTCAACGGCGCACGGTTCCCGCGCCGCGAAATAAAGGAGGAATGCAGTACGATCATTCATGAAGAAATCGCCGCCCGGCGGCTGATCGCCAATTCCGGGCCCATGACGGAAGCGGAGGCCAGGGGTCTGGCGGAAGCGCTGCTGGCAGGCGGGATCAGCGTCATGGAAATCTCCTTTCACCAGGCCGATCCCCAAAGCTTTCCCCAAACGGCGGAAAACATCGGCTTCCTGCGTACGGCGTACCCGGATAAGCTGATCGTAGGCGCGGGCAACGTGCTGACGATGACGCAGCTGCATCTGGCATACGAAGCATCCGCCCAGTTCGCGGTGATCCCCGTTGCGGACCGGGATCTGATCGTCCGGGCCAAGGATCTGGGGCTCACGGTCATCGCCGGAGGCTTTACGCCCACGGAGGTCGCCGCCGCCCACAAGGCCGGGGCGGATTACGTGATGGTGTTCCCGGTGGGAAGCCTGGGGCCCAATTACTTAAAGGCCCTGCAGACCTCCCTGAGCCATATTCCCCTGCTGGCCTCCGGCGGCGTCAACGAGGCCAACGCCGACGATTATCGCCGGGCCGGGGCCGTAGGCGTGGAAGTGGGCGGCAAGCTGACGGGAAAAGATTGGGTGCAAAACGGTCAATGGTCTGATATCCAAGCCCTGGCGGCAATGTATGTAAAGGCGGTAAATTGAAATGAAAGCAGTATGTTTCGGTGAAATCATGCTCCGGCTCAACCCCGAAGGGTATCTCCGTTTCCCCCAGGCCGTGAAGTTCGAGGCCAGCTACGGCGGCGGCGAGGCCAACGTCACCGTCTCCCTGGCGAATTACGGCGATCAGGCTGCTTTTGTCACCGCCGTGCCCGCCCACGAGATCGGGCAGAACGCGGTCAACGCCCTGCGGCAGTACGGCGTGGATACCTCCATGATCCTGCGTCAGGGCCCGCGCCTGGGCATCTATTTCTGCGAAAAGGGCGCGTCCCAGCGGGGCAGCAAGGTGGTTTATGACCGGGCCGGCTCCTCTATCGCGCTGTCCAAGCGTTCCGATTACGATTGGGATAAGATCCTGGAGGGCGCCACCTGGTTCCACTTTACCGGCATCACCCCTGCGCTGGGCGGCGAGCTGCCCGATATCTGTCTGGACGCGGTGAAGGCCGCCAAGGAAAAGGGCATCACCGTTTCCTGCGACCTGAACTACCGCGGCAAGCTCTGGACGCGGGAGCAGGCGGGCCAGGTCATGGGCAAGCTGATGCCCTACGTGGATGTGTGCATCGCCAATGAAGAGGATGCCAAGGACGTGTTCGGCATCGCTGCGGCAAATACCGATATCAATTCCGGCAAGCTGGATCGGGAGGGCTATGTATCCGTGGCCCGGCAGCTAAAGGATCGCTTCGGCTTCCGATACGTCGCCATCACCCTGCGGGGCAGCATTTCCGCCTCCGATAACAACTGGAGCGGCATGCTCTACGACGGAAAGCAAGCTTACTTCGCCAAGAATTACCTGATCCATATGGTGGATCGGGTCGGCGGCGGCGACAGCTTCGGCGGCGGCTTGATCCACGCCATGAACAAGTGGCCCGACGATCCCCAGGCCATCATCGAATTTGCCGTGGCGGCCTCCTGCCTCAAGCAGACCACCGAGTTCGATTTCAACCTGGCCTCCGAGAAGGAAGTGCTGGCCCTGGCGGGCGGCAACGCCTCCGGGCGGGTGCAGCGGTAAACAGCAAAGCGCCCGGCTTTCAGAAACGAAAGCCGGGCGTTTTTTGATTGGCTGTCAATTGGCGTGCAGGCGATTGACGCGCTCGGTCTTCACCCAAAGCAGAATTGCAAACACCGCCAGGAAGCAGGGGTACAGCCCGATGGAAATATGGTTGGCGATCAGGCCGAACAGGGGCGGCATGAAGGTGGTGCCGGTATAGGCGCTTGCCATTTGAATGCCGATAATGGCCTGAGAATTTTCCTTGCCGAAATTATTCGGAGTGGAATGGATCACGGAGGGATACACCGGGGCGCACCCCAGCCCGAAGACCACCAGGCCCCCCAGGGCCAAGGCGTTCCAGGATACGGGCAGGGCGATCAGCACCACCCCCAGCCCCATCACCGCCGCGCCGATGCGGATGAGCCGCCTGTCCCCCAGCTTATCCGCAATGAAGCCGTTCAGGAAGCGGCCCAGGGTGATGCCCAGGTAAAAGAGGGAAGCGAAGCTGGCGGCGGTCTGGGCGTCGATGCCCCGATACTCCACCAGGTAGCTGCTGGCCCACAGCCCCGCGGTGCTTTCCGCCGCGCAGTAAGCAAAGAAGGCGATCAGGATATAGGGCACCCCGGGGATGCGCAGCGCCCCTCGCAAGCCCAGCAGGGGCCTGTCCTTCTGCTCCTGCTCCGTTTCGTTTTTCTTCCACAGCGGGAGGGAGAAGAACAGCGCCGCCGTCAAAAACACCTGCATCACCGAAACGGTGCGGTAGCCCGTCTGCCACTCGCCGGTCAAGGACAATCCGACGCTCATAATGTAAGGGCTGATGGAGGCGCCCACGCCCCAGAAGCAGTGCAGCCAGCTCATGTGCCGGGAGGTATAATGCAGCGCCACGTAATTATTCAGCGCCGCGTCCACCGCCCCGGCCCCCAGGCCGTAGGGCACCGCCCACAGGCACAGCATCCACAGGGAGGTGGAAACGGAAAAGCCGAACAGCGCCGCCGCCGTCATCCCCACGCTGATCGCCGTCACCAGCCCGGCCCCCAGCTTTTTCGTCAGCCTGTCGGAAAGCAGGCTGGAAAGGATGGTGCCACCGGCGATTGTCATGGAAATCACTCCGGCGAAGGATACCTCCGCCCCGAACTCCAGCCGCATCACAGGCCAGGCGGAGCCCAGCAGCGAATCCGGCAGCCCCAGGCTGATAAAAGCCATATAAATGATCGCGAGCAGCAAAGAAAACATCACATCACCTCAAGATAAATTCACCGGGCAGCTCCCTGATTATAACGGAACAGATGAAAAAAGACAACAAAAAAAGAGGGGGCTTTTCGCCTCCTCTTCGCGTTTGGTTTCAGTTTTCCGCCCGGGCGGTGAAATCGCCGTTTTCCCCGGCATCCACCAGGATGGTCTGCCCCGGCAGGATATCCCCGGCAATGAGCCGCCGGGCCACCAGGGTTTCCACCTTGCTTTGCAGCACCCGCTTCATGGGCCGTGCGCCATACACGGGATCGTACCCCAAATCCATCAGGCGGTCAAAGGCCGCGTCAGTCAGCTGCAATTCAAGCTGCTTTTCCTTCAGCCGGTTCCTGAGCCGGTTCAGAAGCAGATCCACAATGGCGCGCACCTGCTCCCGGTTCAGGGGCGTAAAGAGCACAGTATCGTCGATGCGGTTCAAAAACTCGGGCCTGAAATGGCTGCGCAGCAGGGCGTGCACCGCCTCCTTGGCGCTATCATTCAGGTTGCCATCGTTATCGATACCGTCCAGGATCTGGGAAGAGCCCAGGTTGCTGGTCATGATCAGGATGGTATTGCGGAAATCCACCGTGCGGCCCTGGCTGTCGGTGACCCGCCCGTCGTCCAGGATTTGCAGCAGGATATTGAATACGTCCGGGTGGGCCTTTTCCATTTCGTCAAACAGCACCACGGAGTAGGGATGCCGCCGCACCGCTTCGGTGAGCTGACCGCCCTCCTCATACCCCACGTAGCCCGGAGGGGCCCCGATCAGGCGAGATACAGAGAATTTCTCCATGTATTCCGTCATATCGATGCGCACCAGGTTCTTCTCGTCGTCAAACAGCGCCTCCGCCAGCGTCTTGGCAAGCTCCGTTTTGCCTACGCCCGTAGGGCCCAGAAACAGGAAGCTGCCGATGGGCCGGTTTTCGTCCGCCACCCCGGCCCGGGAGCGCAGGATGGCTTCGCTGACGAGCTCCACCGCCTCATCCTGCCCGATGACCCGCTTATGCAGCACGTCCGGCAGCCTGAGCAGCTTTTCCCTCTCGCCTTCCATCAGCTTGCTGACGGGGATGCCCGTCCACCGGGCCACGATCCGGGCGATCTCCTCCTCCGTCACCTTATCCCGGAGCAGGGTGGCTTCCCCGGCGGGGTTTTCCTTTTCCGCCGCCGCCAGCTCTTCCTTCAGCTTCGGCAATTGCCCGTACTGCAATTCCGCCGCTTTCGTCAGATCGTACTGCCGCTGAGCCTTTTCGATTTCGCCGTTGACCCGTTCGATCTCCTCCCGCAGCTGCTGTACCTTGCCGATCTCGTTCTTTTCGTTTTCCCAGCGGCTCTGCATCTCGTTGAATTGATCCCGCTTTTCGGAAAGCTCCTTCCTAAGGATGTTGAGCCGTTCCTGAGTCAGCGGGTCCGTTTCCTTTTTCAGGGCCGCTTCCTCGATTTCCAGCTGCATGATGTGGCGGCGGATCTCGTCCATTTCCGCGGGCATGGAATCCATTTCCGTGCGGATCATGGCGCAGGCCTCGTCAACCAGGTCGATGGCCTTATCGGGCAGGAACCGATCGGTGATGTAGCGGTTGGAGAGGGTCGCGGCGGCGATGAGGGCGGCGTCCTGGATCTTGACGCCGTGAAACACCTCGTACCGCTCCTTCAATCCCCGCAGGATGGATATGGTATCCTCCACCGTGGGCTCGTTCACCATCACGGGCTGGAAGCGGCGCTCCAGAGCCGCGTCCTTTTCCACATATTTACGGTATTCATCCAGGGTGGTGGCGCCGATGCAGTGCAGCTCGCCCCGGGCCAGCATGGGCTTTAAGAGGTTGCCCGCGTCCATGCTGCCCTCGGTTTTCCCCGCGCCTACGATGGTGTGCAGTTCGTCGATAAAGAGGATGATCTTGCCTTCGCTCTTCTTGATTTCCGCCAGTACGGCCTTGAGCCGTTCCTCAAATTCGCCCCGGAATTTGGCCCCGGCGATCAGGGCTCCCATATCCAGGGAAAAAATGGTGCGCTCCTTCAGGCTGTCCGGCACGTCTCCCCGAACGATCCGCAGGGCCAGCCCTTCGGCAATGGCGGTTTTGCCCACGCCCGGCTCGCCGATTAAGACGGGGTTATTCTTGCTCTTCCGGCTCAGAATGCGGATCACGTCCCGGATCTCACTGTCCCGTCCGATGACGGGGTCCAACTTCCCCTTCCGGGCCAGATCCACCAGGTCGCTGCCGTACTTCGCCAGGGCGTCGTAGGTTTCCTCCGGGTTATCGCTGGTGACCCGGGCGGCCCCTCGCACGGAGGATAGGGCCTGAAGGAACGCATCTTCCGTGATATTCAGCCGGCGGAACAGCGGCGCGATATCCCGATCCGCCGTTTTGATGAGGGCCAGAAACAGATGCTCTACGGAAATGTATTCATCCTTCATCCGTTCCGCTTCCGTTTCCGCGGCCCGGAGGGTCTTATCCACGTCGGCGGAAATATAAGCCTTGCCCTCTTCCCGGCTAAGACCCCTGACCTGGGGCAGCTTTTGCAGTATCTTTTCCGCTTCCCCCCGCAGATCGGATACGCTTACGTTCATTTTCGTAAGCAATTGCGGGATCAGCCCCTCCTGGGCCTCGATCAGCGCCGTCAGGATATGGGCCTGCTCCAATTGCTGGTGGCCCCTTTCCCCCGCGATGCGCTGGGCGCTCTGGATGGCCTCTATGGTCTTTTGGGTGAATTTGTTGTTGCTCATTCTATCGCCTCCCCGGATGGGTTTCATACTGTTTGGAAGGAAGAAAGCTGACTTTCTTTGACCTTCATATTTATTTTACCACATTCTTTCCGCTTGTCAAGCAATTTCTGAAAAAAATTTCCCTGGTTTTGCGGAATCAGGTCGAGCGGAAAATGATTGTATTCACGCTTGTTTTATGATATGATAGGAAAGCGGAGGTATGTTGGATGGATGAAAGGCTGTTGAAGGCCGATGCGGTGGTATTCGACGTGGGCAACGTGCTGCTGACCTTCGAGGTGGAAAAGGTGGCTGCGCTGCTGCCGGAAGGCGCCCGGGACAAGCTGATCCCCGTTCTTTTTGGGGACAGGCACCTGTGGGGCAAATTTGACCTGGGGATGCCGGATAACGAGGCCATCGCCCGGGAAGCCGCCCGGGAAGCGGGCTTGGATGACAGGTGGCAGCTTCCCTTATCCCTGCTGGATCGGTTCCCCGATACCATGACGCCTCTGCCCCTGTACGGCCTGATCCCGCATCTTCAGGCCCTGGGCAAACGCCTTTTTGCCCTTACCAATTACCCTGAGCCTTCTTTCTCCCTGACCTGTGATCGGTTTCCCCATCTCAAATCCTTGGATGGGGCGCTGGTCTCCGCCAGGGAAAAGCTGAAAAAGCCGGACGCCGCCTTTTTCCGCCTGCTGATCAATCGGTACGGCATCATTCCGGAACGCACGCTGTTTATTGACGATCTTTTGCCCAACGTGCAAACCGCCCGGGAACTGGGCTTTCAAGCCTGGCATTACGCGGGCAGCGACAGGCTCTGACAATTGTTTTCCAATTTCGCGGAACAAAATCACCCCTTGATCCGTCTATTATAGCAGAGGTTCTTTGTAAAAGAAGCACCTATTTGGAAGGAAGGATGTAACCATGAAACAACGCCGTCTGTTGATAGTCGCCCTGCTGGTTATGCTGGCGGTGCTGTCGCTGGTGCTCAGCGGCTGCTACGTGGCCCCCGAGGATATTTCCACCGGGCGTCAAGGCGGGGACAGCCTGAATTTCCCCACCATCAACCCCGGCACCGACGCGCCCACCGCCGCCCCCACGGCTACCGGCGCGCCTATCGTCCCCATTGCCACCAACGCCCCCACGGACAGCGCGGTCATTACCCTGCCCACCGGGGCCATCAATAACTGGACCACCATCGCCCCCGCCAACAGCACCGTTCCGGGGGCTACCGCCGGCGTTGTGACCCAGCCTCCCACCGCCGCGCCTTCCCCCACGCCCCAGGGCTCCCTGAAGGTGGGCTCTACCGGCGCGCAGGTGAGGCAGGTGCAGCAGAAATTAAAGGATCTGG
>CAJOPV010000176.1 GCA_905236495.1 uncultured Christensenellaceae bacterium | reverse complement strand
TCCATTTTTTAAGGCGCCATAGCCAAGTGGTAAGGCGAAGGTCTGCAAAACCTTTATGCTCCGGTCCGAATCCGGATGGCGCCTCCAAAGCGAAGATCCTGCCAGCGAAAGCGGACAGGATCTTTTTTTCTGGCTATACTGTCAAAAATCGGAAAAGATGATATAATTAACGAGGAAAACGAAGTTTTCCGTCTCGGCGAGCCCCGAAGGGCAGCACGCCGAGCGTTATGGAACGATGGAACGAGGAAAACGAAGTTTTCCGTCTCGGCGGGCCCCGAAGGGCAGCACGCCGAGCGTTCAAATAAAAAAAGGAGGCAGCGGCATGACCTGGCACATTGTCACCGATTCCAGCAGCGATCTGAACGACCTGAAGGCGGAGGGCGAAATGTTCCGCTTTACCAGCATCCCCTTCACCATCCGTGTAAGCAGCCGGGAGTATGCCGACGTGGAGGGCCTGGATACGGACGCCATGCTGCGGGATAATGAAAGCACCGCCGAGGCGGCCCATACCGCCTGCCCCGGGCCTCAGGAATGGCTGGACGCTTTTTCCCAGCCCGGCCCCGCGGTGGCCTTCACCATATCCAGCAACCTGTCGGGAAGCTATGCCAGCGCCTGCGCCGCCCGGGATATGCTCCTGGAGGAGCAGCCGGATAAGCAGATCGCCATTATCGACACCAAGGCCACCGGGCCGGAAACGGTGCTGCTGGTGCGCAAGGCCTGCGAGCTGATCCGGCAGGGAACCGCCTTTGAGCAGCTGGAACCCCTGCTGCATCAGGCCGCCGCCCGCACCCACATCATCTTCGCCCTGGCCTCCTATCACAACCTGATGAAGAACGGCAGGGTGAATAAGCTGGTGGGCCTGGTGGCGGGGCATTTGGGCTTCTGGGGCATCGGCGTGGGGGACGACGAGGGGCGCATCGCCATGCGGGGCAAGGCCCGGGGCGAAAAGCGCATGATCCGCTTCTTGGTGGATGAAATCAAAAGCACCGGCCTGGCGGAAAAGGCCATCGTGATCTGCCATTGCCTGAACGAGGCGGCGGCCCAAATGCTGAAAACCGCCCTGCTGGAGGTTTTCCGGGACGTGCGGGTGGATATCCTGCCCACCCGGGGGCTGGACAGCTTTTACGCCGAGCGGCACGGTTTGATTGTCGGTTATTGAAAAAACACCCCGCGGACGGATCGTTCGCGGGGCTTTTGCTAAAATGCGGGCATCCGGCTGAGCGTCACGGCCCGTTCATCCCGGTAAATAGCTTTCAGGCTGTCGGGGGGATTGTTTTCCAGAAGCCACTGCCCGTGCCAGGGCATGATCCAGGTCCATTCCGTGCCCAGCCCAAAAAGATCGTCCAGGGGCGGGATCACTCCGCATTCGTGGTAGGCCAGGGGCTTATCCGCCGTCAGGGCTCGCAAGCGATCCCAGGCCGGCTTTTGCACGGTGACGCCGTTATATGTATCCGACCCCAGGATATCGCATCCGTCGTCGCCGGGATACCAGCCGTCCTTCACCTCGCCGCAATAGCCCAGCACCCAGATCAGGTTATGCAGCCCCGCTTCCTCCCGAAACACGCGGAGCATCAGCCGCCACAGGGCGATGAAATCCTCCCCGGCGCCCTTGCCCCACCAGAACCAGCCGCCGTCAAACTCGTGAAAGGGGCGCCACAGTACGGGCACATCCTGGCTTTGGAGCCGCCGGAGGGCCTTGACGGCGTCCTCCCACCTTCGCAGCAGCTTCCCCTGCAGCGGGCTGCCGGGGCGCAGCAGTTCCTGAAAATCGTGGGTTTCCGCCTGGCTTTCCGGGTAGCCGATGCCGTCGATGCCCGTATGCCAGCAGATGGTGACGGCGCCGCCCCGGTCGTTCCAGCGCAGGGCGCGCTCCACCGTGCCCTCAAAATCGTTGTGGATGAAATCCAGCCCTCGAATGGCGGGCAATTCCCCGGTGATCTGGGAGAGGTATTCCATTTCCATTTCGTGGTGAAGCCGCCCGGGGCATTCCTGCTGGGCCAAAAACAGCCGCTTTCCCTGGCTTTCCGAAAGCAGCCGATACAGCCTTTGGGCCCGGGAGGAGGCCTGGGGATCGATTAAGGATGGAAGCATGGGAAATCCTCCTTGCTATGATGCCCTTCATTATACAGACAACGAAGCATGAACGCAACGTTTTTTTCATGCCGGGGAGCGTTGACAAGGCGGCGGGGATGGGGTATGCTGAACCGGGGAACGATATCCCGCAAGGAGGGAAAAACCGTGTCCAACGTGAATTTGCGCAAGGCAGCCATCATCGGCTGCGGCTTTGTGGGGGCGTCCAGCGCCTTTGCGCTGATGCAAAGCGGATTGTTTTCCGAGCTGGTGCTCATCGACGCCAATCAATCCCGGGCGGAGGGGGAGGCCCTGGATATCAGCCACGGGCTGCCCTTTGCCCGGCCCATGGATATCCACGCGGGGACGTATGGGGAAATATCCGACGCCGCGGTGATCATCGTCACCGCCGGGGCGGCCCAGAAGCCGGGGGAGACCCGGCTGGATCTGGTAAAAAAGAATGTGGCGATCTTCAAATCCATCATGGGGGAACTGCGCCCTTTGAATTGCCAGGGCATTTTGCTGGTGGTGGCGAACCCTGTGGATATTCTGACCCACACCGCCATCCGCTTCTCCGGCATGCCGGAAAACCGGGTGATAGGCTCCGGCACGGTGCTGGATACCGCCCGGCTCAAGTATCTGCTGGGGGAGCATCTGCAGGTGGACAGCCGCAGCGTGCACGCCTTTATCATCGGCGAGCATGGGGACAGCGAGATCGCCGCCTGGAGCTGCGCCAACGTATCCGGCGTGCCGCTGCACGATTTTTGCGAAATGCGGGGCCATTACCGCCACGAGCAGGCTATGCATAAGATCGCAGAGACGGTGAAAAACAGCGCTTATGAGATCATCCGGCGCAAGCAGGCCACCTATTACGGGGTGGCGATGGCGGTGAAGCGCATCTGCGAGGCCATCATCCGGGATGAAAAATCCGTGCTGCCGGTGAGCAGCATGCTCCACGGGCAGTTCGGCATCCGGGAAGTGACCCTCAGCATGCCCGCCATCGTGGGCAAGGACGGCATGGAGGGCCTCGTGCCCATTCAGCTCAGCGATGCGGAGCAAAACGCCCTGCGTCAGTCCGCTGCGGCGCTGAAGGCCATCGCGGACGCGGAGATTTAAGGCATGGGCGGCTTCAATATCGACGACGCCCTGCGCTACGCCGGGGTCCGCTTTCCCACGGCGGAGGATATTTCCGCCATGGCCCGGCGGGGAGAAAAGATCCGGGAGGCGGCCCCGGCCCGGTATGTGTATCGGGTGTTTTCCCTCAAGGATACGGAGGATGGGCCGCAGCTTTCGGAAGCGGGGCTGACGCTGCCGGGGGAATTGGCGAAACAGATGCTGACGGGCTGCCAGAGGGCGGCCCTGATCGTATGCACCCTGGGGGCGGCCTTCGATTTCCTGCTCCGGGCCCAGGAAAAGCGGGATATGGCGGAGGCGCTGCTCCTGGACGGCTGCGGCAGCGCCGCGGTGGAGGCGGGGTGCGATGAAGCGGAACGGGAAATCGCCGCCCGCTTCCCCGGAATGTACCTCACCGACCGTTTCAGCCCGGGCTACGGCGATCTGCCCCTGACGCTGCAGCCTCAGATCCTCACCGCCCTGAACGCGGAAAAGCGGCTGGGGGTGCACGCCGCCCCCTCCTGCCTGCTGATGCCGGTGAAAACGGTGACGGCGCTGGTGGGCATTGCTTCCTCGCCCCGGCCCGCCCGCATCCGGGGCTGCGATCATTGCGCGCTGCGGGAAAACTGCGCCCTGCGCAAAGGAGGAAACGGCTGTGGACTGGAAAAATGAAGCCATTCTGCTGCTGGACGGGGCCATGGGCACCGTGCTGCAAAAAATGGGCGTGCAGGCGGGGGAGATCCCCGAATTGCTGAATCTGACGAGCCCGGAACTGATCCAAAGCATCCACCGGGGGTACGCTGAGGCGGGCAGCCGGGTGATCTATGCCAACACCTTCGGGGCCAACCCCTTGAAGCTCCGGGGAACGGGGCATACGGCGGAAGAGGTGATCGCCGCCGGCATCGTCCTTGCCCGGGAAGCGGCGGCGGAGGCGCTGATCGCCCTGGACGTGGGGCCGCTGGGCACGCTGCTGGAGCCGCTGGGTACGCTGAGCTTTGAAGCGGCCTATGATCTTTTTGCCGAAATGATGGCGGCGGGGAAGGACGCCGGGGCGGACCTGATCGTCATTGAAACCATGACGGATCTGCAGGAGGCCCGGGCGGCGCTGCTGGCAGCCAAGGAAATGACCGATCTTCCCGTGTTCGTCACCATGAGCTTTGACGCCTCGGGCCGCACCTTTACGGGCTGCACCCCCGCCGCCATGGCCCGGGTGCTGGAGGGCCTGGGGGCGGACGCCGTGGGCGTCAACTGCTCCTTGGGGCCCAGGGAGGCGCTGCCCCTGATCCGGGAAATCGCCCGGAACACCCGATTGCCCGTCATCGCCAAGCCCAACGCGGGCTTGCCGGATCCGGTGGACGGGCATTACGAGCTGACCCCCCGGCAGTTTGCCGCCCAGATGGCGGAGCTGGCGGCGGCGGGGGCGCATATCCTGGGGGGCTGCTGCGGCACGGACCCAAAGTATCTAACGGCGCTTCGGGAGATGCTGCGGGGCTTTGCGCCGGGAGAAAGGGCCTTTGCGGGAGGCGCCTTCGTCTGCACGGCGGCAAAGGAACTGCCGATCAACGGCGTCCGGGTCATCGGGGAAAGGATCAACCCCACCGGGAAAAAGCGGTTTCAGCAGGCCTTGCTGGAAAACGACCTGGATTATATCGTGAGCCTGGGCATGCAGCAGATGGACGCCGGGGCGGAAATACTGGACGTGAACGTAGGCTATCCCGGGGTGGATGAAAAGGCCATGCTGCCCCGGGTGGTGAAGGCGCTGCAATCGGCGGTGGATATCCCTCTGCAGCTGGACAGCGTGGATCCCGCCGCCCTGGAAGCGGCGCTGCGGGTGTATTGCGGCAAGGCGTCGGTGAACAGCGTCAGCGGCAAGGAGGAATCCTTGCGGACGGTGCTGGCCATCGTGAAAAAGTACGGCGCGGCGGTGGTGGGATTGGCCCTGGACGAAGGGGGCATCCCCGATACGGCGGAAAAGCGGGTCCAGATCGCCGAAAAGATCGTAAGCCGCGCCCAGGCCCTGGGCATCCCCCGGGAGGACGTGTGGATCGACTGCCTCACCCTCACCGTATCCGCCCAGCAGGAGCAGGCAGAGGAAACCCTGCGGGCGGTGGAGGCCGTCAGCCGGGAAATGGGCTTAAAAACCGTGCTGGGAGTCAGCAATATTTCCTTCGGGCTGCCCAGCCGTCTGAAGGTGACGGAGGCCTTTTTGCTCAGAGCTCTGCAGGCGGGGCTGACGCTGCCCATCGTGAACCCCAATCAGCGGGAGATCATGGACGCCGTTTTCGCCCATCGGGTACTGAGCGGTGAGGATCGGGGGTGCGAAGGCTA
>CAJOPV010000175.1 GCA_905236495.1 uncultured Christensenellaceae bacterium | reverse complement strand
CCCGCCAATGCATACGCAAGGAAATGCCGTGACCCGTGCAAAACTTTCTTCGCATCGGAGAGAAGCGGGCGGCTTCTGCTTGAAACAAAGGTATTATAGGGGAAAACGGGGCGTATGTCAAGCCCAAATTCAGAAAAATTCGGAAAATAAGCGAAATCTTTTCGGTCTGCAAAGCGCGCAAAAAACAATCAGAATACAATTTTGCCCCGTATTTCCGCTTGACAGATTGGGAAAAGGAGGGTATAGTATAGGAGGTTAGTAAATTCTAACTAAGTCACACCTCCTTTTCTTCTCCCTGAACACGCGCCGTGCGGCATCGCGGCGCGTGTTTTTTTAGCGATAGATGGATCCGCGCTCACAAATGGGCTGAGGATACAGGGGCCGCCGGTCAAAACAGCAATCAGAATCGGGCTGACGCACGGAGCAGGGAGAGAGCAAATAGCCGTTGATCACAACCTCCATCGGAACGGTGCATTGGCATTCCGTGCAGGCAGCGCATCTTGACGCCAGGCGCACCGCAGCCTGCAGCGATACCTGGCCCCGCCAGCATTCCCGCAGAGGTTCGTGAGGGCGAAGACACAGGCTTTCTTCAATAGAGGCGGACAGCACATAGCAGCATCCCTGACTGTCCCTGAGACGAAGGGCAATGGGCAGCGTAACTTGAAGCATGATGCCCCGCCGGTCGGGGCAGCCGTCCTGCCGCCATGCAGGCGGCGCGCAAAGGAATACGTCCGTTACGGTAAAAGGCGGCTCCGCCTGGGGCGGAAGATCATTCAGACAGATGGGATAGGGCTGACAGCGGCGGTGGGTCTGCCCGCTGGCTAAAATCCGCTGCATGAGGAAAGCGGCGGAGGAGCAGCACGCCTGCCGGTCAGGCTCCGCCGGTTGGCGGCGATAAGGTACGTCAAAGCATTTCATGGATACAGCCTCCCTTCCAGGGTACGCTATATCCTATTCCGAAAGGCCGTTATCGGTGCGGGCCAGGGCCCGGCCCCAGGCATCGTACAGGATCGCCATATCCCGCTTGTTTTTGTTCCACACCTTTTTATCGTCCCATTGACAGTCCATGCTGCCCTGGGTGGATTTGGTGCCAATGATATAGGTTTGGCCCGCAGCCAGGGTGATATCGGGAAGCGATAAGGTTTCATCACCCTTGGTGGAGAATAAAGAACAGCCGGAAAGGGTCACAGCCGCGTCGAAGGTATTTTTCAGCGTTACTGTATCGTCGTTCAGATCAATGGAAAGCGCCACGCCCCGGATGCGCTCCGGGATATCGGACCATTTCACGTCCGTAACCACGGCGGTCCCGTTTTGCAGCGTCAAGAGCATCGCGTCTGAATACTGCTGGGATACGTGCACCGCGCAGCCGATATCTTGCAGCCTTTTGACGGTGGAAGCGGCGGGGGTGTCCGGCTCCTCCTGGGTGCTGGTAAGGATCAGCGCTATTTGAGGTTTCACCGCCTTGAGCATTTCGGCGGAAGTGGCCTTATTGTCCCCATGATGGCCCACCTTCAGAACGTCGCATTCAGCCAGAAGATCAGAGGCCAGAAGCGCCGCTTCTTCCTCCTCCTTCATGTCTCCCGTCAGCAGGATGGACCCGGCAGGGGAGGAAAAGCGCATCACCAGGGAATTGTTGTTTTCATTCTCTTCATTGACCGTCAAAGGCCCCAGCACCGTAAAGGACGCGCCGCCGCCGCAGTCGATCACGTCCCCGGCTGAAAGCCAGGTCACCGCTTCATTTCGCACCGCCGCCGCCAGCACGGCGGGGTGCCCTTCCTTGTCAATATCGTAATAGATCGGGGAGGCGTACCAGGCATCCACGGCGATCCGGCTTTGCGCAAGGGGCATCAGGCCCCCTTGGTGATCCTTATGGCAATGCGTTAAAAATACGCCGTTCAAATGAGAAACGCCATATTGGGACAGGGCCGTTTCCAGCGCGGGATAGGTTTGCGCATACCCTGTATCAATGAGATACGCCCGATCCTGCCAAAGCAAAAGCAGGCAGTCCGCCTTGCCGATATTGAGGCCCACCAGCCTGACCTCGCTTTGCGCCTCTCCGTGAACGATCAACCCCAGGGGCATGCACAGCGCCAGCAGCAAGGCCGTTAAACGAAAAAACCGTTTCATCATGGACGCCTCCTTTCCTATCCAAGTATAACACGATAAAGGGCCCGGGAAAACAGGCGGGAAAAAAGTTTACGATTTCTTCAAGAACCGCCGCATGAAGCAACTTTTTCCTGCGCATCCTGAATCCAGGAGGTGATCGGAAATGAATCACGGCACGTGGGATAAGATCCGGGTGGTGCAGTACGGCTGCGGAAAAATGGGCCGCATCATCATTCGGTATCTGTTGGAGAAAGGCGCGGAGGTAGTAGGCGCCATCGACACAGATGAAGAAATAGAAGGGAAGGACATCGGCGAGCTGTGCGGCCTGGATCGGGAAACGGGCGTCAAGGTCAAAAAGAGCGCCGATACGGTGCTGGATAACTGCGACGCGGATATCGCGGTATTGGCGCTGCAAAGCTTCCTGACGGATATGCATAAGGCCATCCTGGAGTGCGTCACCCGGGGGATCAACGTGATCACCACCTCGGAAGAGGCCCTGTACCCCTGGACCACCGCCGCCGACATAACCAACCAATTGGACGCCCTGGCAAAGCGTACCGGCTGCACCATCACGGGCAGCGGCATGCAGGATGTATTCTGGGTGAATTTTCCCGCCCTCATTGCCGGCGGCGTGCACCATATCGCCGAGATCGAGGGAGCCGTCAGCTACAACGTGGAGGATTACGGCATCGCCCTTGCCCGGGCCCATGGGGTAGGCCTGACGGAAGAGGAATTCGAGCGCACCGTGGCCCGCAGCCTGGATAACCCGGCTTACGTATGGAACAGCAACGAGGCCCTGTGCATGAAGCTGGGCCTGAGCATCGAGCAAACGAGGCAAAAGGCCGTGCCCGTATTCGCGGATCACGACGTGTTTTCCCAGACCCTGGGGGAAACCATCCCCAAGGGCAAGGCCGTTGGCATGAGCGCCGTCGTTACCAGCGTCACCCATCAGGGGGTGGTAATCGAAACCCAGTGCATCGGCAAAGTGTATGAAGAAGGGGAAGGGGATCAATGCCGCTTTCAGATCCATGGGGAGCCGGACGTGGTATTCTCCGTGGATCACCCGGACACCGTATCCCATACCTGCGCCACCATCGTCAACCGCATCCCGGATGTGATCGCCGCCCCGGCAGGGTTCATCACCATGGATAAGCTGCCATACGCTCGGTATTTATCCTATCCCATGTTTGTGGATATCGGATACTGACTGCCTATGCCCGGGCTTTCAAGAAAGAAAACCCGGGCATTCTGATTGAATGCCGCAAAAAACGGATAATTATGGCTTGACGATTCCGAAAAACTGTGCTATACTCTCGTTCGTTGACGAGCAGGTCAGCGGCATGGAGAAGTCGCCTAGCTTGGTCGAGGGCGCACGACTGGAAATCGTGTAACGGGTAAAACCGTTCGAGAGTTCGAATCTCTCCTTCT
>CAJOPV010000174.1 GCA_905236495.1 uncultured Christensenellaceae bacterium | reverse complement strand
TTCAATACTGAAGGCTGGGAAAGGGCTTCCCTTGGAAAAACCGTCGTAGATCACCGCCTGTATATACTGCTGGAGGACGATGGGAATGCGCCGTGCGTAGTGGAAATTGACCTGAAAACGGGGGCCGCCCGCACGTTTGACGCCCACGGCTGTCTGCGATTATCCAGGTATAATCCAGGAAAACTACTGTTAAGCGCCGAAGAAGGGGCGGGCTTTGCCCTATATTCCCTGGACATCACCACCGGCAGCCGCACACTCCTGCAATCCAACCTGCCAGGCGGCGAGGCTTTGTGCTACGATGCTCGGACTGACACCGTTTTTGTGGGCAACAACAGCGGTATTTACGCCTCGGTCAGCGGCGGAGAATTTGAACTGAAAATGAATCTTCCGACGACCTATCTCTACGGCGCGGGGGTCATTACCAAAACCGGGCGGCTGGCGTTCTTCTCAGAAGGCGTGTGGGTGCTGAATGTGCCGGGGAACGCCGCAGAAAAGCCACGGCTGAATGCGCTGCTAACAGGAGACGATCCCCGGTTGTTTTCTCTGTTTGCTTCGCGTTATCCAGGCCTTCTGCTGAATGTGCAGCATGAATCTGAGCTTACCGCAGCCCTGGCTTCCGATCGCATCCGGGGTGGGGACGAAGATACGGACGTGTTCAGCCTGAAAGCAGATACTGCTTTCACCCAGTATAAGCGAAAGGACTACGCCGCGCCCCTTCAAAACGCGGATATTCTGGACAGCGTGAACCGGATGTACCCCACTTTGGCAAGATTGCTTAAAAACGATCAGGGACAGGTGGTAGCCTATCCCCAGGATGTAATGGTTCAGGGCAGTTGGGCTGTAAACCCGGCGCAGTGGCAAAAATACTTCGGCAATGAGCCCTATCCCGCCACCTGGACAGAATTCTTTCATCGAATGGCGGAATTTGAAGCGCTGGAAAACAACGATAAGGATTTGTTCCTCACCTATTGGGAATATCCCTACATGCTGGAGCAAGTATTAAACGGCTATGTGATACAGCATAGTTATGAAGGCGGGCAGGTGGATTTTTCTGATCCGGCTTTGCTGGAGGCTCTGCAGGCGTTGGAGAAAGTGAATCAGCAGCTGCTGCGACGGGGGATCAGTTCCTATGACGAAGGTGAAATTTTCTTTGACAGCGAAATCATCGGGGAACATTCCATTTTTTCGCCGGGGATGCAGTATAGCTCCAATTCGGCAAACTTGGGTATGAAAAATGAACTGCCGCCCTTCGTGTTTGTGAAAGGAGAAACGCCTGTTTATCGAGGTACCATGCGGGTCATGGTCATGAATCCTCTTTCCCATCATTGGGAGGAGGCGGAACAGTTTATCTCCATCCTTGCCGCCAAAGAATACAAGCCTACGCATTATTACCTGCTCCACGCCGACGCCGTCGAGCCCTTCCAGGAAAAGCCGTACAACTTTACTCAGGAGGATATCGCCGCCTGGCAGGAAACCGTGGGCCGCGTTAATTTCGGCGATCAGTCGCCGCTTTTGAGCGACGCCTTCACCCAGCAGATGAGCAATCTTGTCGCCCGATACGCCGAAGGACAGATGGACGCGGGCACGTTGCTGCAAAAGCTGAACGAGACCGCCCGGATGGTGGAAATGGAAATCGAGTAATGAACTGAATAACTGGGCGGGCCTAAGCGCGTTTGCTTGGCCCGCCTTTTCTGCTTTATTTTTTCTCAATTTATGAAACGGCCTTTCCCGCGTGTCTTATAAGTGCATAGGAAAGGAGGAGCACCATGGACAAGGACACATTCACGCGGTGCATCGAGGAAAATTTGGACGCGATGTACCGCGTGGCCTATACCATCACGCGCAACGAGGAAGACAGCCGGGACGCGGTGCAGGAGAGCGTGCTCAAAGCCTGGGAAAAGCGGAATACCCTGCGGGATTTGGAGGCGTTCAGGCCCTGGCTGCTCCGCATCCTCACCAACTGCTGCTATAACCTGCTGAGGAAACGAAAACGCATCGTATCCTTGGACGCGGTGGAGGAGCCCAGCGTGCCGCCCCCGGACCCGGCGCTGGAAATGCTGGTGCAGTCCCTGCCCGAAAAACTCAGGCTGCCGCTGATGCTCTCCTGCGCAGAGCACATGACCTACCGGGAAATCGCCTCCGCCCTGCGCCTGCCGCTGTCCACCGTCACCGGGCGCATCCGTATGGCAAAAGAGATGCTGAGAAAGGAGCTGAATGAAGCATGAAATATTCCCTGGCTGATATTGAAAACCTGGATTTCCGGGCCGCCTGCCCGCCCATGCCGGAGGACCTTCGGCAAGATTTAATGACCCTGGTGCGGGGCCTTCGGGAGGAGAAAAAAGCTCCGGTCACCGTACCCCGCCGCTTCGTCCTGATATTCGCGCTGATCACCCTGCTGACGGCCTCCGCGGCCTACGCCGCGGGCAAGCTGGGCTGGGCGGATTATCTGCTTCAAGCCTTCGGCATTCATGTGACCGA
>CAJOPV010000173.1 GCA_905236495.1 uncultured Christensenellaceae bacterium | reverse complement strand
CGAGATCGTTTATACCTGCACCATCGATCCCTCCCACACCAAGACCGAAAAGATCCCCGCCAAGACCCTGGAAGGCACCATCTGCGTCTTCGGCCCCCGGCTCAGGGACAGCAGCACCATCCTCTATCCCAACACCACCGAACAGTGGTATATGTTTACGCCCTTCAGCGTTTCTGAGATCGAGGCCATGCCCGGCGGCAAGATGGAATATGAAATGGTAGGCTCCAATGCCCATATCGTGGGCCGCGCCACCATCGTGATCCAGGACGGGCAGCTCACCTTCGATTACACCCTGTTCGGCAATACGGTGAAGATCGATTACGAATTCTATACCATCCTCAACCAGATCACCGAGCTGGACCGCTATGAGCCCGAAGACCTGCGCAGCCTGAATATGTCCGCCACCCGCCGTCAGCCCATCGACCTGAACGAGTATTTCGGCGAGGACGATCAGCTGGTGCTGTACTTCTGCAGCCGCGGCACCTACTCCTACAACAGGCAGATCAAGGGCCTGGATTACAATTCCCTCACCCACCGGCAGCTGCTGGATAAGATGTCGGCCCTGATCGACTGATTTTATGCGCACCGCAAAGTCCCGCTCCCCGCGAGCGGGATTTTGCTTTTTTCTCGGAAATGGGCTATAATAGGAAAGGGCCGTTACGGGCCCGGGAAGGGAGAGGAAATCCGTGGCAAACGAGGAAATGGATATCATCGAGCTGGAGGGCGACGACGGGGAGCAGATCCGCCTGTGCGTGGAAAGGTATTTCTTCTATAACGGGGATGAATACGTGCTGCTCAGCGACGCCTGCGACGTGCCCGAAGGGGAGCAGATCACCCACTACGTGATGAAGGTGCAGCCCCTGGAGGGCGAAGGAGAGGAGGATATGGAGGAGTTCGTACCCGTGGATGACGAGCTCATGGAGCAGCTGGTGGAAGTGGCGGAGGCCACCTTCGGCGACGATGCGTAACGACCGCCCATGAACGAGACCATTGCAGGAAAACTGAAACTGCTGCCCGATTCTCCCGGCTGCTATCAAATGAAGGAAAACGGGAAAATCATCTATGTGGGCAAAGCCATGAACCTGAAAAACCGGGTCCGCAGCTATTTCCATGGGCACGATCACACCCCCAAGGTGGCTGCCATGGTATCCCACATCGACGATTTCGATATCCTTCTGTGCCGCACCAATCTGGAAGCGCTGATCCTGGAATGCAACCTGATCAAGCTGTACAAGCCCTACTACAATATCCTGCTCAAGGACGATAAGCACTACCCCTACATTCGCCTGAACCTGAATGAGCCCTTTCCCCGGGTGACCCTGGCCCGGCGGCAGGCGGCGGACGGGGCCAAGTACTTTGGGCCCTACATCGGGGCCACGGCGGTGCGGGATGTGCTGGAGGCGCTGAAAAAGCTGTTCCCCTTACGCACCTGCGCTCATCACCTGCCGGAAAGGGGCCCCAAGCGGCCCTGCATGAATTATGAGATCGGGCGGTGCCTGGGTCCCTGCTGCGGCAAGTGCACGGAGGAGCAATACCGGGCGGTGGTGCAGCGGGTGGTGCAGTTCCTGAACGGGAAGTATCAGGATGTGACGGCGGGGATCGAGCAGGATATGCGCGCCGCCGCGGCGGAGCTGCAATTTGAAAAGGCTGCCAGGCTGCGGGATCAGCTCCGGGATATCCAGGGCCTCATGCAGCGGCAGCAGGCCATCCAGACCAGCGGAGCGGAGCAGGATGTGTTCGCCCTGGCCCAGGACGATCTGGACGCCATGGCCCAGGTCATGTACGTCCGGGGAGGCCGTATGGTGGGGGGCGATGCCTTCGCCCTGCCCCGGGAGGGGAAAGAGGAGAAGGGCGAGGTGCTGTTCGATTTTATCGTGCAGTTTTACAGCGGCGATCGCCGCCCCGCCCGTGAGGTGCTCTGCCCCGGCCTGCCGGAGGAGATTTCCGCCGATCTGGAGGAATGGCTGCGCAGCCTCCGGGGCGGGGCCGTCACCTTGACGATCCCCCAGCGGGGGGATAAGCGGGCCTTGACCCTGCTGGCGGAAAAGAACGCCCGGGACGCCCTGGAAAAGCGCAACGCCAAAAAGCAGGTGCAGTATGAGCGCACCGTGGGGGCGGTGGAGGAGCTGGCCCGATATATCGGGCTGGATACGGCGCCCCGCCGCATCGAGGGCTACGATATCTCCAACACCCAGGGGCAGCAGAACGTGGCCTCCATGGTGGTATTCATCGACGGGGAACCCGCTCCCAAGGAATACCGGCATTACCGCATCAAGAGCTTTGAGGGGGCCAATGATTTCGCCTCCATGAACGAGGTGCTCTCCCGCCGGTTCCGCCGGTGCTTTGCGGAGGATGAAAAAGAGCGCTGGCCCCTGCCGGATCTGGTGCTCATCGACGGCGGCCCGGAGCAACTGGCCTTCGCCCGGGAGGCCATGCTGAAGGAAGGGGCCGACGTGCCCATGTTCGGCCTGGCGAAAAGGCTGGAGGAAATCTTTCTCCCCGGGCGGGAGGAAAGCATCCTCATCGATCATCATTCCCCCGCCCTGCACCTTATCCAGCGCATCCGCGACGAAGCGCACCGCTTCGCCATCACCTATCATCGGGGCCTTCGGGGCAAGGCGTCCGTTCACAGCGCCCTGGAGGATATCCCCGGGGTGGGCCCCAGCCGCCGCCGCGCCCTGCTGCAATACTTCAAGTCCCTCAAGGCCATCCGGGAGGCGGACCTGGCGGAGCTGCAAAAGGTGCCCGGCATGAATGCCCCGGCGGCAAAAGCCGTCTATGCCTGGGCTCATCCGTTAGAATAGAATTGAGGAGTGAATATTTTGAGCACATCCCGTTTTGCGTTATTTGTGGATTTGGAAAACTGCGGGGCCAAGGCCCCCACATTGAACAGCATCCTGGATAAGGTCAAGATCCGGGGCGATATTTTGCTGGGCAAGGTGTATGGCTACACCGACCGTTTCAGCGACCTGAAAGAGGTGCTTTTATCCAACACGTTTACCGTGGTGCCCTCCATCCGCTACGGCTACGCCCAGAAAAACAACGCCGATATCATGCTGGTGATCGACGCCCTGGAGGTGGCCTACACCAACCCCCTCATCGATTCCTTCTGCATCGTATCCGGCGACAGCGATTACACGCCGCTGGTGGGGCGGTTAAAGAGCATGGGCAAATTCGTGCTGGGCATCAGCCGCAGCGAGGTCGCCAGCAGCATTTTCATCAACGCCTGCAACGAGTTTCAGTTCCTGGAGACGGTCAGCTCCTCCGCCGGGCGGGGCGGCAAGCGAAATTACCGCAAGCCCGCCAAGGACGAGCCCCTGGACGCCGCCGGGCTCAATAAGCTGCTGGAGGGCATCCTTTCCGAGCAGACGGACGAGGATGAAATGTATGCCAGCGAGCTCAAGGGCGTGCTGCTCCGCCTGCGGCCCGATTTCAACGAAAAATCCTTCGGCTGCGCATCCTTTGGCAAGCTTCTGAATAAGCTGGCCTCCCAGTTCGGCAGCATCCGGGTGAAAAACGACAACTATAATATGCTGGTTTCCCTCAACGCCGACGCCCCGGACGAGGCTGCCGGCAAGCGTCAGCTGACGGCAGATACCTGGCGGGGAGCCTTTATGGAGCAATTGCAGCATTATAAGGACGACGGCTTCGACCGGGTGAACCCCTCCATCCTGAAGGCGGATATCCAGGCCGCCTTCCCCGATTATTCGGAGCGCGCCATCGGCTTCAAGCGGTTCTCCGATGTGCTGCGGCAGATGGAAAAGGAAGGTCTGCTGGCGCTGGAAACGGACGATCAGAAAAATATGCTGGTAAAAATGCTGTAACGATTAAAAAACGAGCTTCGCGCCGGAAGGGAACGGGGCTCATGGATGGCATGGGGCATGCGTATGCATAAACCCCGGGATAGCTCGAAAGGGCCTCAGCCCTTTCGACTTTCATCCGCAGGACCGGGTCTCCCGGTCCGAGGAGCAGTCAGG
>CAJOPV010000172.1 GCA_905236495.1 uncultured Christensenellaceae bacterium | reverse complement strand
TAGCGAGAGTTCAAATCTCTCCTTCTCCGCCATCGAAACCCTTGATTTTCAAGGGTTTCTTTGTTTTTATGCCACAGTTATGCCACAATCAAATAAAACGAGGCAAAAAAGGTGCCGTCTTTGAGACGCCGCCTTTTTGCATGCTCATAGGATTATGTGCATATTGATCCGCTGTAAACGCTGCGGCCGCATGCCCCGAATTGTGCATGACATTACGGAAAGCCCGCATGCAATAAAGGGTTTGCGCGCTTGGAACTGCCGGATCCAGATCCTTTTCCGTCGATTTGACGCCGGCGGAAAGCCGGTCAGGGGAGGCGGATGCTAAGCGGCGGCAAAAAAGCCTGCCGTTTCCGGCGAAATAACGATATCCTAGCAAATCATTCGCGCTTTGCCCAGCGGTCTTTGAAGTAATGCGCCGCCAGCTTGGGCTTGCGGTCCCGGGTAAAGAGGCCCTTCCGGTTGCCGCCGGGACGCATAGGCCCCTGACAGGTGGCGAAATCGGCAAAGTTCCAGGGCATTTCCCCGGCGATGAAATCCCTTTCGTCCAGACATTCGCTCATGGCGCGGTAGAATTCCAGCTGAAATTCCTCCGTGAACATTTCCGCCGTGGCGCTGTGCATCCCGGCAAGGGTGTCCGCGCCGTATTCGGACAGCACCACGGGCTTGCCCTGCTTCTCCCACCAATCCAGTTCCATGCGGAAGGCGTATTGGGCTGTTTCCAGATCTCCGGACAGATTGTACCAGCCGTAATAACGATTGATGAACACGATGTCCATGGAAGGAACGATCCGGTCCTTTTCGTAGATATTCTGACAGCCCACCAGGGTAACGGGCCGGTTCTGCGGGTCCCACAGATGGGCTTTTTCATACAGGGGGCGCCAGTAATCCCAGGCTTTGTCCGGATACACGTCGGTGCTTGGCTCGTTGCCAAGGCTCCAGACCACCACGCAGGGATGGTTTTTATCCCGGGCGATCATATCGCGCAGCACCTGCGCATGATAATCATGCAAATCCCAGCCGTAATGCTCGTCGGCCCACATGCCCACCGCAGGGGTCTCATCAACGATCACGATGCCCTCCCGGTCGCACAGCCGATACATTTCCTCGGCATAGGGATAATGGCTGGTGCGGAAGCAGTTGGCGTGCAGCCAGTGGTATAGATGGATATCCGTCACGTTCAGGCACTGATCCATGCCCCGGCCGTGGAAGGGGCTGTCCTCGTGCTTACAGGGGCCATGGAAATAGAAGGGCTTGCCGTTGATATAGAATTTCGTACCTTCGATTTTCACTTCCCGGATGCCGAAGGGCTCCTCGTAAAGATCGTCCCCGAAAGCAACGCGGGCGGTATAGAGATACGGCGTGCCGGGATACGGCTCCCACAGGTGTGGTTCCGGGACGCGCAGCGTGCCTTCCGCCCCGGCGCTTTCCGCCACGGCGCGCCCTTCCGCGTCAAGGATCGTAACGCGGATTTGTCCTTCGCCCTCCGTGTCGACCCAGTAGCGCACCTCGCCGTTCAGAGCGGGCGCCAGCGTCACGTCGCGGATATACGCCCGGGGCGTAGCATACAGCCGCACGGGCCGGTTGATGCCCGTATAATTGAAAAAGTCAAAGGCCGGGCGGTTGATCCCTTTCTCCGTCTGGATGCGCTTGCCCGCTTCCACGGAGGGAATGCCGGGGTTATCGGAGCCGAAAAAGGCCGTCGCCCCCTCGGCGCCGATGGGCAGGGTGGAATGGTTGATACGGTTATCCACTTCCACGGCCAGTTCCGCCGTTTCTCCCGGCGCGAGCAAACCGTTCAGCTCCACCTCAAAGGGCAGAAAGCCGCCCCGATGACGGGCGATTTCCCGGCCGTTGAGCAGCACCCGGGCGTTATGGGCCACCGCGTCAAAGCGCAGCACGAGCCGCTGGCCCTTCAGAACGGCCGGGATCGTGAGCTTCCTCCGATACCAGCTGATCCCCGCGTAGTCCCGGAAGGCCGCGTCGGGGCACTGATCGTTGTAGGATGCGGGAACGGCGATGCTCTTCCACGGCGCGTTTTCGCGCAGGCGGAAATCCCAAACGCCGGACAGGTCGATCACGGTACGGGCGGCATTGGCCTGTGGATACAGCATGGACAAAACCTCCTTAATTCATAGGGCGTCAGAGAATTGCGGCTGTCAGAGCGCCCGAACGCCCAACGCCGCGCCGCAGCTTTCCCGGACGATCAGGCTGCTTTCAAAGGACTGGTTGAAAGAGATGGGATGCCCCGCGTTGATGGACATGATCAGTTCCGCCATGGCAGCCCGGCCATGCTCGTAGGGATGCAGGTCCACGGTGGTCAGGGACGGCGTCAGGTAGGGAGCGAAAAAGGCGTTGTCGCAGCCCACCAGAGCAATGTCCTCCGGCACCTTCAGCCCGCTGCGCTGCAATTCCCGCAGCGCGCCCAGCGCCGCTAAATCGTTGATGGCAAAGATGGCTGTGGGGTATTCCTTCCTGGGAAGACTGCCCAGCAGGATGCTCACCCCCAATTCCCCCGCCTGGGCGTTGCAGCCGGTGAGCATCACGTAGGAGGATTTTTCCACGCAGCCCAGCCGAGCGGTTTCCTCATAATAGGCGTTTTCCCGGATCACGCTGAACCGGGCGCTGCGATCGCCTCCCACGAAGGCGATGCGCCGGTGGCCCAGCATGGCCAGATGCGCCAGGGCCTTTCGCACGCATTGGGAAGGATCTGAGGTCAGGCGGGCGCATTCGATGCCCTCGATGGGCGGCCCGATGGCCACAAGCGGCATGGCCTGCTGGATGCGCTGGAGGCAGCTCCTCGTCACATCCTGGGATACGCTGCTTTCCACCGCGAACCCGGCCAGCAAAGCTCCTTCCGGCTGCAGCTCCATCAGATCGGCCGTCACCGTTTCGCAGCCCGTACCCTCCGGATAAGAAAGCACCAGCAGCCGATAGCCGTTCCGGGTGGCCTCCGCCGTGATGCCTTCGCACATGGCGGCGTAATACGGGCTGGTCTGCGAAGAAAGCACCGCGGCAATGCAGCGGCCGCCCCCTTTTTTCTGCCCGGCCCGGAAGCTGCCCGGCCGGTAGCGCAGCCGCTCCATTGCCGCCTCCACCTTCTTGCGGGACGCGGCGGAGATGCTGCCGCCTGTCACTGCCCGGCTCACCGTGGCGGTGGATACGCCGGCCTCCCTGGCCACGTCCACAATGGTTGGCTGTTTTTCACTCATTGCTTTTCCTCCCGATTGCCCGGACGGGTGCGCCGCATTCCCGGGTTTCTCCGTTTCTTCCAGTATTATTATAGCACGCCTGTATGTTGATTTCAATAG
>CAJOPV010000171.1 GCA_905236495.1 uncultured Christensenellaceae bacterium | reverse complement strand
TTTGGGCACCCCAGAAAGAAAGAGGGGAAAAAGTGTGAAGCCTTACCGGGATATGACGGTGGAAGAACTGAACGCGGAAATGGCGGAGCTGAAGACCCAGTACAAAAAGATCCAGGCCCTGGGCATGAATTTGAACATGAGCCGGGGTATCCCCTGCCAGGAGCAGCTGGATCTGTCCATGCAGATGATGGACGTGCTGGATTCCTCCTCCGATCTGACCTGCGAGGACGGCACCGACTGCCGCAATTACGGGCAGCTGACGGGCATCGAGGAGGCCCGGGAGCTGCTGGGGGATATGATGGAAAATAACCCCAAGGATATCATCATTTACGGCAACTCCTCCCTGAACGTGATGTTCGATACCATCAGCCGGGCCTGGACCCACGGCATCATGGGCAATACCCCCTGGTGCCGGCTGGACACGGTGAAATTCCTGTGCCCCGTGCCGGGGTATGATCGGCACTTCGCCATCACCGGGTACTTCGGCATCGAAATGATCCCCGTGCATATGACCCCCACCGGGCCGGATATGGATACGGTGGAGAGATTGGTGCGGGAGGATGAGAGCATCAAGGGCATTTGGTGCGTGCCTAAGTATTCCAACCCCCAGGGCATTTCCTATTCGGACGAGACGGTACGCCGCTTTGCCCGGCTGGAGCCCGCCGCCCCCGATTTCCGCATCTTCTGGGATAACGCCTACGGCATGCATCACCTGTACGATCATAAGCAGGATTACCTGATCGAGATCCTGGCGGAATGCAAACGGGCAGGCAACCCGGATATGGTGTATAAATTCGCCTCTACCTCCAAGATCACCTTCCCCGGCAGCGGCATCGCCGCCCTGGCTACCAGCCCCAACAACATGGTGGATTTCATCGAGGATTTGAAGCGCCAGACCCTGGGCCACGATAAGGTGAATCAGCTGCGCCACGTGCGGTTTTTCAAGGATATTCACGGCATGGTGGAGCATATGCGCCGCCACGCCGAGATCATCCGCCCCAAGTTCGAGCTGGTGGAGGCCATCTTTGAAAAGAACTTAGGGGGCCTGGAGATCGGAACTTGGACCACCCCCCTGGGCGGTTATTTCATCATGTTCGATTCCCTGCCCGGCTGCGCCAAGGATATCGTGGCCCGGGCCAAGAAGGCCGGCGTCATTATGACCCCCGCCGGGGCCACCTGGCCCAACGGCCTGGACCCCAACGATTCCAATATCCGCATCGCCCCTACCTACCCCAGCATTGCGGACCTGACAAACGCCATGGAGCTGTTCACCCTGTGCGTGCGCATCTCCAGCGCGAAAAAGATCATCGCGGAAAAGCAAGCCAACTGAGCGCGGGCGCTTCCGGGTCGGGAGCGCCTTTTTTGCTTTTTGGCTGGGCAAAGCGGGCTTTTTATGGTATGATGAAGAAAAACGAGGGGGAAAGCGGCGCATGAGCGAAGGAAACGTAAGGACGCGGCTGTTTCCCGCCGTATCCCCGGATGCGCCGCTGGTGGCGGTGAACGGGGAAACAGGGGAAGGGGAAGCGCTGCTGTCCGCCGTCCGGGGGCTTGAAGACCGGGATTTTTCCCTGCTTTATTTCAGCGGCTTTGACTGGGACGCCGCCCTGTCCCCCTGGCCCGCCCCCGCCGTGTTTCCGGGCCAGGCCCCTTTTTCAGGCGGCGGAGAGGCTTACCTGAAATGGCTGACGGAGGCTGTGGAGGCCCTGCCCGGAACGCCGCGCTTTCTGGCCCTGGCGGGGTATTCCCTGGCGGGGCTGCTGGCGGCCTGGGCGCCCTTTCAGACGCCCCTTTTCTCCCGCATCGCCAGCGCCTCCGGCTCCCTGTGGTATCCGGGCTTTATGGATTTCATGGAAAAAAACGCGCCGGTCAGGGCGCCGGAGAAAGCGTACTTTTCCCTGGGGGATCGGGAAGCATGGACCCGGAACCCGATGCTCCGCCCGGTGGAGGATTATACCCGGGCCGCGGCGGAAAGATATAAGGCCCTGGGGTCGGAAACGGTATTTGAACTGAACGCAGGCAATCATTTTCAGCAGCCCCTGGAGCGCCTGGCGAAAGCCGTCGCCTGGCTGCTCGCAGATTAAAACACAGAAGGAAGGGTTCCCCATGGCATACTACCGCATCGATTACTTTTCAGCAGCCCTGAGGCGGCAGACGTCCTTTGAAATGCTTCTGCCCAACGACCTGCGCACCGATATCCCCCTGCCGCCCAATCCTTACGCGGACAGGCCCATGGGCACCCTGTTCCTGCTCCACGGCTACACGGGGAAGGCGGGAAACTGGGCCCCGGAATACCTGGCGGAAAAATACAATTTCGCCATCGTGATGCCCACGGCGGAAAATTCCTTCTACCTGAACGGCGCGGCCACCGGGCGGGCCTATGAAACGCTGGTGGCGGAGGAATTGCCGGCCTACCTGCGCAAGACCTTCGGCCTGGCCCGGACGAAGGAGGATACCTTTATCGCCGGGCTCTCCATGGGGGGCTTCGGGGCGCTGCATACGGGCCTGGCCCACCCCGAGGTGTTTGGCAAGATCGGGGCGCTTTCCTCCGCCCTGATCGTTCACGAAATCGCCCGGATGCAGCCGGGGCAGGATAACGGCATGGCGAATTACGATTATTACCGCATGTGCTTTGGCGATCTGAAAACGGTGGAGGAAAGGGAGAGCAACCCGGAAACGCTGGTAAAGAAGCTGCTGGCGGCGGGGAGGAAGCTGCCGGATATTTACATGTGCTGCGGTACGGAGGATTTTCTCATCGAGCCCAACCGGGCTTTCCACCGCTTCCTTACGGAGCAGGGGGTCAGCCACGAATACCGGGAGGGCCCCGGGCAGCACGATATGGCCTTCTGGAGCGAATACATCGTCAAGATCATCGATTGGATGTTCAAATAAGAAAGGGAATGGCGCTATGAAACACAGGATCGTGGCCTGCCTGCTGAGCTGGCTGATTTTGCTGGGGGGAGGAGGAGCTATGGCGGAAAACGTTTATTTTTCCAAGGACGCGGAGGCGGACTGGTATCAGATGGTGCTGCGGGACGCGCAGATGAGCCTGGGCAACAGCCTGCGCTTAAAGCGGGTGATCGAACGGGCCCAGGCGGGGGAAACGGTGACCGTGGCCTTCATCGGGGGCTCCATTACCGAAGGAGCCGGGGCAAGCCAATATCAGGAATGCTACGCCTACCGGGTGTTCCAGGGGTTTAAGGAGCGTTTCGGCGTGGGGGATAAGACCAACGTGCACTGTGTCAACGCCGGGGTAGGGGGCACCCCTTCGCCCTTCGGGCTGATGCGGTATCAGCGGGAGGTGGTGGATCGGGTGCGGGACGGCGACGGCCTGCCGGATCTGCTGGTGATCGAGTTCGCCGTCAACGACTATCAGGAGCCTACCAACCACCGGGCCTACGAATCGCTGGTAAAAACGGCGCTTATGCAGGAAAACGCCCCGGCGGTGATCCTGCTTTTCTCGGTGTTTGACGGGGGCTTCAACCTGCAGGCCGAGCTGCGCCCCATCGGCGAGCGCTATGATTTGATGATGGTTTCCATCAAAAACGGGGCCTATCCCCGCATCGGGACCAAATGGACCAAGGAGCAGTTTTTCTTCGATCAGTACCACCCCACCTCTCTGGGCCACGCTGTCATGGCGGATTGCGTGCTTGCCGCCATCGACGCTGCCGCCGCCCGGGATACGGCGGAAACGGATATCGACCTGACCGCGGCCCCCGCCTACGGCACCGATTATCTGGGTCTCGTATCCGTGTTTGGGGACAGCGACCTTGCTGATATGGATATCCAACTGGATCGGGGCGCCTTTGACAAGGACGATACCTCCGCTTACCGCAATACCCCGGTGGGCCGTGTATGCGGCAAAAACTTTTACAACGACGGAAAAGGAAATAACGCCCCTTTGCGCTTCACCGCCGCCTTCAAAAACCTGCTGGTGGCCTGGCGGGCGGTCAACAGCGACAGCTACGGCACGGCCCAGATCCTGGTGGACGGCAAGGTGGTAAAGAGCCTGTCCGGGGGAAAGGATAAATGGGGCCAATCAGAGGTGGCGCTGGCCTATAAAGCAGAGGAGAGCGCCGAGCATACGGTGGAAATCCGCATGGCGGAGGGCAGCGAGGAGAAAAAATTCACGGTCACCTGCATCAGCTTCACGCCCTGACCCTGCAATGCTCCCGTTTTTTGGCAAGACAGGCATGATACTTTACACCGAGAGAAAGAAGAGAAGAACATGAAGACCCACGGCAAATTCCATTCGGCAGACGGACGGCGGCTGATCCTGATTGTGGATGACGAGCAGATCAACAGGGAATTACTGGCGATGACGCTGCAGGAGGATTATGCGATCCTCACCGCTGCCGACGGGCAGGAGGCCCTGACGCTGATTAGGGATAATCGGGACGAGCTGTCGCTGATCCTGCTGGATCTTTTGATGCCCGGGATGCACGGGCTGGACCTGCTCAGGATCCTCAAGGAGGATGAAGCGCTGCGGCTCATCCCCGTGATCGTGCTCACGGCGGATCAGGAGGCCGAGGTAGCCAGCCTGAAGCTGGGGGCGGCGGATTTTATCCCCAAGCCCTACCCCAAGCGGGAGGTGATCCTCACCCGGGTGCTGCGCACCATCGAATTATCCGAGGATCGGGATATCATTCAGTTTACCGAGCGGGACAGCCTGACGGGCCTTTACAACCGGGAATATTTCTATCGCTACGCCCAGCAGTTCGATCAGCACCATAAGGAAATGGAGATGGACGCCATGGTGCTGGACGTGTTCCATTTCCACATGATCAACGAGCGCTACGGAAAAGCCGTGGGGGATGATCTGCTTCGCCGCATCGGGGAGCGGGTGCGGGAATCGGTGGGGGAGGCGGGGGGCATCGTATGCCGCCGGGGGGCGGATACCTTCCTGGTCTATTGCCCCCATCGGCAGGATTATGAAGCCATCCTGGATCATGCCGCCATTACCCTTTCGGGGGAGGATGGGACGGATAACCGGGTGCGGCTGCGGATGGGCGTGTATGCCAACGTGGATAAGACCATCGAGATCGAGCGCCGGTTCGACCGGGCCAAGATGGCGGCGGATATGGTGCGGGGCCAGTACATGGGGGCCGTCGCCCTGTACGACGACGCGCTGCACGAAACGGAAATCTATTCCGAACGGCTTTTGGAGGATTTCCAGCAGGCCATTGAGCAAAAGCAGTTTCAGGTCTATTATCAGCCCAAGTTCGATATCCGCCCGGATACCCCCAGCCTCGCCAGCGCGGAGGCACTGGTGCGGTGGGCGCACCCCAAACTGGGCTTCATCAGCCCCGGGGTGTTCATCCCCCTGTTTGAGGAAAACGGCCTGATCCGGCAATTGGACCAGTACGTATGGCGGGCCGCCGCTGCCCAGGTCCGGGCCTGGCAGGACGCTTACGGCATTTCCGTGCCCGTTTCCGTCAACGTATCCCGGGTGGATATGTACGACCCCGAGCTGCTCAATACGTTTAGGGAGCTGCTGGAAACCTACGGGCTTAAGGCAGAGCAGCTGCTGCTTGAGATCACCGAATCCGCTTACACCCAGGATTCCGCCCAGATCGTCAGCACTGTCAGCGCCCTCCGGGGCATGGGCTTCCGCATCGAGATGGATGATTTCGGTACGGGTTATTCCTCCCTGAATATGATTTCCTCCCTGCCCATCGACGCCCTGAAGCTGGATATGAAATTCATCCGGGACGCCTTCCGGGACGGGCGGGATACCCGGCTCATCGAGGTCATCATCGATATTGCCGATTACCTGGATGTGCCGGTGATCGCCGAGGGCGTGGAGACGGAGGAGCAATTGAGCGCCCTTCGGGAAATGGGCTGCGATATCGTACAGGGGTACTATTTCTCCAAGCCCGTGCCGGCGGAGGCGTTCGAGCGGTTTGTGCAGGAACGGGCGGCCTTGGATCAGAAAGGGAGGGCCCAGAAAAAAACCGCCCTATCCAAGCCCGTGCGCCATGCCAGCCATTCCGTGCCCATCCGCATCGCCCAGGCCCTGGCGGCGGATTATTTCAGCATCTACTATGTGGATCTGAACAACGACGATTTCATCGAATACAGCGCCCAGCAGCGGTATCGGAAGCTGGGCATCGAAAACAAGGGCGGGGATTTCTTCGGCCTCAGCCGGAAAAATGTGCTGCGGATGGTGTATCCCCCGGATCAGGAACGGATCCTTTCGGTATTCACCAAGGAAAGGCTTTTGCAGGAAATGGAGGAAACGGGCACCTTCACCATGACCTATCGCCTGATGGCGGGGGGTCGGCCCACCTGGGTGAGCATGAAGGCCACCTGCCTGGCGGACGATCAAAAGCCCCATATGGTGATCGGCGTGAACAATATCGAAGGGCAGATGAAGCGAGAGTAATAAAATCACGGGCCGAAAAGCCCGCGCTCAAAGTATCAATAAACCCCGGGATAGCTCGAAAGGGCCTCAGCCCTTTCGACTTTTATCCGCAGGACCGGGTCTCCCGGTCCGAGGAGCA
>CAJOPV010000170.1 GCA_905236495.1 uncultured Christensenellaceae bacterium | reverse complement strand
GGCATTTCCAGACCGCCGCCAAGACCGCCGGGGAGGTGGCCGCCGCCCTGTCCGCCTCCATGGAGGACGCCCCCGCCGCCTTGCTCCGTGAGCGGGAGGAGGGGAAGAACATCCGGCGGGATATGGAGGATCGTTTGCTGGCCGCGGCCCTGACGGTGATCCGGAAAAAGAAGCAGGGGAATTTGTACCCGTGCCATCTGCCCTTTGCCGACAGGGGGCTTTTGATTCGCGCGGCGGGGGAGATCATCCGCGATCCCAAGGCATCGGCGCTTTTATCCTGCCCCGGAAAAGAAGGCCGCGCCTTGGCGTTTGCCTGCGGCGCGGAGGTGCATGCGGATATGACGCTGCTGCTGCGGTCCTGCGGCGGGCGGGGCGGCGGCAGGCCGGATATGGCTCAGGGCAGCGCAGCGGATGATCAGGCGCTGGAGAGGGCCGCGGGGCAGCTAATGGAAATCCTGGGCTGATCAGGTGCCGATCCGGTCCTTTTCCTCCGGCATGGTGTCGGCGTTGATATCGAAGGCGGCGGCCTCCACCAGCGGCATTTCGTTCTCCCGCAGGGCCAACACCTGCTCGCGGGTCAGGGCGGTGCCGGTGCCCTGGCAGGCGTAGCAGCGGTACAGGCATTGGGGGCAGACGCAGGCGTTATCGCGCTCAGAATGCACCATCCAGGTTTCTTCCTCGCAGTGGGGGCAGTGGCAGCGCACGGAAACATCACCTCAGGCAAAAAGCTCAATGCAATTATACACAAAAACAGCGCGGCTGTAAACAATCGGGCCGGGAATTGCCTTTTTTGTCCGGATTGGGTATAATGACACGGAAGCAAACGGATGGAGGACGGGCAAGATGCTGGGCATCATGTATTTTTTGGTGTATACGCTCTGCGGGCTGTGGATCGTGGGCTGTCTGCTGCCCCGGAAATCCCCGGTGATCCGGATATGGCTGGGCATCAGCCTGGGCGTGCTGCTGATGATGTGGCTGCCCGCCCTGTGCGCCTTTTTCTGGCAATTTTCCGTGAGGGCCCACGTGTGCGCCCTGGCGCCTCTGGCGGTGCTGTCGGTGGGGGCGTATTTCCTGCGGGATCGGCATCCCGCCGCGAAAATGACCCAGGAGGACGGTCGGCTGCTCCGGGTGCTTTTGCTGACGGCTCTGCCTCTGACGGCGGTCGGCTGCTTCCTGCAGTGGACCCACGTGATCAACCCCGTTTCCAACGGCACGCTGCACGTGGGCCAAAGCACCTATGGCGATCTGCCCCTGCATCTGGCCATCGCGGCCTCCGCCCGGAACTCGTCCTTCCCCCTGGATTACAGCATCCTGCCGGGAGAAATCCTGTCCTATCCCTTCCTGGCGGATACCTGGGCGGCCAGCTTCATGGTGCTGGGCTGCTCTCTCAGGTTTGCCATGGTGTTTACCGGCATGGTCATGACGGCGCTGACGGTATGCGGCTACTGCATCCTGGCCGACAGGATGGCGGAGAGCAAAAAGGCCGCGGCCCTATCGGCGCTGCTGTTTTTCTTAAACGGCGGGCTGGGCTTTCTCTACCTGGTGGATATGCAGGGCGCGGCCCTGGGCGCCGCCGGAAACAACGAACTGCAGAGCGTCAAGGGCCTGTGGCCCCGCATCCAATTGGTGCTCAACGGCTGGTATCAGACCCCCGCCAATCACGCGGAATTTGGCACCTATAACCTGAGATGGAGCAACGTGATCGTGGATATGATGGTGCCCCAGCGAACCACTTTGGCGGGCTGGACGCTGCTCATCCCCTGCCTGTATCTGCTCTTTGACGCCCTGCGGCCCAGGGAAGGCTGGGGCTTGACCATTTCCGGCGGGACGGACGGCCCCACGGCGGTGTTCCGCAGGCGGGAGATCAGCCCGCGCCAGACGGCGCTGCTGGGCCTGTGGGCGGGGGCGCTGCCCATGGTAAACACCCACTGCTTCCTGGCCCTGGGCCTGTGCAGCCTGGGCTGGATGATCTATGATCTGATCCGCAGCGGCCGTCAGCGGGGCCGGGCGCTGGCCTTCTGGGCGCTGTACGGCGGCCTGGCGGTGCTCATCGCCGCGCCCCAGCTGTTTACCTGGACGTTCCGCCAGGCGGTGGGCAACGAAAGTTTTCTGCGCTTCAAGTTCAATTGGGTGAACAATACCGGCAGCGGCCTTCTGGACGGGTATTTATGGTTCTATATCAAAAACGTGGGCCTGCCCTTCATCCTGATCCTTTTGTCCCTGCTGGAAAAGAACGAAAAGCGCCGCTTCATCGCCGCCGGGGCCTTCATGATCTTCTTGGCGGCGGAATTCATCCAGTTCCAGCCCAATACCTACGACAATAATAAGCTGTTCTATATCTGGTATATGCTCTGCGCCGTGCTGGCGGCGGATTATGGGCTGGAGCTGCTGGGCAAACTGAAGGGCCTGCGGGCCCGGCCGGTTGTGGCCGTCATGGCCTGCATTGCCTTCTTCGCCACGGGCACGCTGGCCGTGGCGCGGGAAATCAAAAGCGATTATCAGATGTTTTCCAAGGCGGACGTATCCGCCGCGGCGTTCGTGGAGGAAAATACCGCCCAGGACAGCGTCTTTCTGACCGGCGATCAGCACATCAATTTCGTTTCCAGCCTGGCGGGGCGCAAGATCGTCTGCGGGCCGGATCTGTGGCTGTACTATCACGGCTATAACACCGGGGAGCGCCACCGGGACGTATCCGCCTTCTATACCGATCCGGCGGGGAACCGGGGGGTGCTGGAAAAATACGGGGTGGATTATATCCTGGTGTCCGATCATGAGCGGTATCATTACGCGGTGAATACCGCCGCGCTGGATGCGGCCTATCCTCTGATTTACGATCAGGAGGGCGTCCGGATTTACGGCGCGGAGGCGAAGGAATAGCATGGTCAGGCGTTTTTTGCAGTATTCCCTGGAGCATAACAAGCCCGTGAAGGTGCTGTTTGCCGACACCATGAAATACAAAAACATCACCGTGGTGCTGCTGGAGGGGGAAAAGGTGAGCTATCTGACGGCGGGGCGAAAAAAGCCCCTGACCGCGGAGATGGGCGATATCCTGTCCGCCTCCTATGCGCGGGGGGACGACGGGGATACCCTGCGTTACGCCATGCGGGCGATGGAAACGGGTGCGGGAGGGGAGGAACAAGCGCATGAAGAATGATCGTAAGGGCCGCCTGGGGGAAGTGATCCGCTTTGCGGTGACGGGCGGCGTGTGCTTTTTAGCGGAATTTGCCGCGCTGGTGCTGCTGCGGGACAAGCTGGGGCTGGATACGCTGCTGGCCGTGCCCATCGCTTTCCTGATCTCGGTGATTTTCAATTACCTCCTGTGCGTCCTGTGGGTGTTCAAGGGGGCCAGGGATCAGGGCAGGGCCCAGCAGGCGGGGTTTCTGATCACCAGCGTCATGGGCCTTTTGCTCAACGAGGGCCTGATGCTGCTGTTCCGCCACGTGTTCGGGGAGGATCAGGCGGTGCTTACCCTGCTGGGCTTCACCGTTACCATGTATATGGTCAATAAGGCGCTGTCCACCCTGATCGTGATGATCTGGAACTATTTTACGAAGAAAGCCATTTTGCAAAAGGGGAGCCGATCGGGGAAATGAGGCCGGCCGCGCCCGCAGGGGCGGGATAATTTCTGCCCAGGGGCTGGTCAAATGATTTTTTTTCGTGTATAATGAATTGGATAAACCCGGAAAACGCAAAGGAGGATGATTCATATGGCTCTGGTTACTTCCAAGGAAATGTTCAAAAAGGCCTATGACGGCGGCTATGCCATCGGCGCGTTCAACGTAAACAACATGGAAATCGTGCAGGGCATCACCGATGCCGC
>CAJOPV010000169.1 GCA_905236495.1 uncultured Christensenellaceae bacterium | reverse complement strand
TCCTCGGACCGGGAGACCCGGTCCTGCGGATGAAAGTCGAAAGGGCTGAGGCCCTTTCGAGCTATCCCGGGGTTTATTGATACTCTGTAACGCCGCTGCGATCCGCAGCGGCGTTGCTTTCTTGTGTTTTTATACTGATTTCAAGTACAAATCATTGAAAAGAGCGTTTTAATACGAAATCGCAGCGCTGCGCTGAGGGAAGCGACGCTAAGCCGGGGAGGAAAAGACGCCCGCAGATGCGCGTGATCGAAACGGAATCGAGCAGCAGTCACCAGTTATTGCACCAGCCCACGGTTTCGCCCTTGAGGAGGGTGACGGGGATGGAGACCGCGTCGTTGACGGCGGCGGAGGGGCGTTCGATCTTCTCGATGAGGCGCAGGGCGGCGACCCGGCCCATCTCCTCGCTGTTTTGGCGGATAGTCGTCAGATGGGGACGGAGGGACTGGGTGAGGGCGATGCCGTCGTAGCCCGCCACGGATATGTCCGCCGGGATGCGCAGCTCGCTTTCCCGGATGGCCTCCTGGGCGCCCAGGTAGCTGGTATCGTCGGGCAGGAGGATGCAGGAGGGCCGTTCGGGCTGCTGCACCATCTCCCGGACGATGCGGCGCACCAGGTCCAGATCGCCGTAGCGGGCTTCCACCAGGAAATGATCCGGCAGGTACAATCCGTGGTCCCGCATGGCGGCGCGGAACTCCGTCACCCGATCGTCCGTCACCCGGGAATTGCACTGCCCGTGGATAAAGGCGATGCGCTTATGCCCCAGGGATACGGCGTAATCCACCAGCATGCGGATGCCCGCCCGGTTGTCCGAATTGACGCTGGGCTGACCGGGCACGCAGTGATCCGCCGTGACGCAGGGGATATCGGAGGTGAGCAGCTCCATGACCTCCCGGGAGTTGAAATCCATCCGGGCGATGAACACCCCATCCACGCTGCGGTACCGGCAGTGGTCCAGATATGTGGCTGGCTCGGTGCCGATATTGTGGTTGATGAAGGTGATATCGTAGCCGTGAGCCTCCGCCTCCGTTTTGAAGGAATTGATCATGGCGGCGAAGAAAGGGTGAGTGAGGCCGGAATTGTTTTCCTCCACGAATAAAACGCCCAGGTTGTGGGTCAGTTTGCCCAGCCCATCCAGGGGATAGCCGCAGTCCCGGGCGGCATCCAGCACCTTCTGGCGGGTGTCCCCGTCGATGCGGGCCGCCTGGGTCAGCACCGTCGCCACCTGGGACAGGGGCAGGCCGCACTTCTGGGCTACGGTTTTTAACGTGACGGACATGGAAACGTACCTCCTTGCGAATTATAAGAGGGCCTGGAACACGCAGATGTAATCCACGCTGGTGCCGCTGCCCCGCACCACGTCGCCCTTCATATGCAGCTTTTTGATCCCTTTTTCCGGCACGCGCAGGTCGAAGGTGGTTTCAAAGCCCTGCCCGTTTTGCAGGGCGGTCATAGTTTCCGCACGCAGGCGGCTGCGCTGGGGCTCCTCCACCCAGCCGTACATGGCGCCCTCGTTCAGCGCATCGAAAAATTCCTGCCGGCTCAGGCCCAGATGATCCTGCAGGCCATAGACCAGCGCCTCGTAATACCATTGTTTTTCTTTGTGGTGCACGAAGGCGATGCAGTCGGTGGAGTATTTCTCCAGCAGGCGCAGATTATTGCGTACCGTCATCAGCTCCGTCACGTCGTTTGCCACCGCCATGAAGCACAGATCGCCGTACAGATCGGTGATGATCTGGTGGCTCACCACCCAGATATAATCCCCCTGTTTCCGGCACAGCCGGAAGGGATCGGAGGGCACCCTCCGCTTTTCCAGCAGGGCTTTGATCTTATCGCGGATCAGCTCCGTATCCTCCGGGTGGATCATGCGGATCAGCTGATTGCCGAATCGCTTCTGGATCTCCGCTTCCGAATACCCCGTCATTTCCAGGAAATTTTTGCTGACGTAGCGGAATTCCAGATTTTCGTCCGCGAAGCAGCGGTGGTAAGCCCCGGGCAGATCCACGTTGATGAACTGCAGCTCCGTCACGTCTTCGCAGGAGCCGTAGAAGGTTTTGCCCTCCTGGGTCTCACTGAGGAAATACACCTGCATGGAGATCCACCGCAGGCTGCCGTTGGGCCGATAGACCCTTAGCACCCCTTTTGCGCCGTTGAGCCGATCCTGGGACGCGGCGGTGAATATATGGAACAGCTTTTCCCGGTCCTCGGCATACATGAAGCTTTCGATGCTGTTCCGCCGTTCGTTCAATTGATCGATGGAGATGCCCACCATCTGATAGAACTGCTGATTGTAACGGACGATATCCACCGATTCGCCCTTCATGCGGTAGATCGCCACCGGGCCCAGGATGTTATTGAGCATGGCGTCTGAAAACACGTTCTCATCCAGGAATTCCCGGGGGTGGATCTGCTCGGTGGCCTTGAATTCAAAGCCCCGCAGGTCGATTTGGCTTTCATCGCCGATGAGGCGCTCAAATTCCTCCACAGGCATGGCCCGGTAGAAATAATACCCCTGCATGTAGCGGCAGCCCATGTCGGAGAGGAAATTGATCTGCTCCTGGGTCTCCACCCCTTCCACGATGATGGGCAGGGACATGGATTTTGCCATGTTCACGATGGATTCCAGGATGCTGATGCCCTTGCGCTCCTCCTGGGCGGAAATATGCAGGAACTGGGCGTCCAGCTTGATGACGTCCACGTTCAGGCTGCGCAGCATGTTCAGAGAAGAATAGCCGCTGCCAAAGTCGTCCATCATGACAAGCAGGCCCATGTCCCGCAGGCGCCTTACCGTATCCCTGACGGCGGCGGTATCCTGGGCGTAGGCGGATTCGGTGATCTCCACCTTCAGCATCTGGGGCGGAAGATCATACTTTTTCAGAAGCATAGCCAGGTAATCGGGCACGTCGATGGTGAGGATATCGCTTTGGGAAATGTTCACCGAAATGGGCACGGCCTTGTGCCCCCGGTCGATCCATCCCTTGAGCCAGCGGCACACGCCCTCCCAGATGTATTTATCCAGGTTCGTTACCATCTTGTATTTTTCCAGGATAGGCACGAACCGGGTGGGGGGCACCATGGTGCCGTCCTTCATCCGCCACCGGGCCAGGGATTCTGCCCCCACCACGTTGCCGGTGGAGACCCGGCACTGGGGCTGGAGACAGAAGAAGATTTCATGGTTATCCAGCGCCCGCTGGAAATCGGAAAGCAGGCGGTATTCCTCCGCCGTCCGCATGGAAGCGGCGGGGTTATAGATGCGCACCCGGTTATGCAGGTCGCCCTTCACCTGCTCGGCGGTGAGGGCGGCGTGGTTGAACAGGTCCGTCACCGCCTCCCCGGAGGAGGGATCGAAAAGGCTGATGCCGAAAATGGGCAGGAAGCCCACGGAATTGCCGTGGGATATGATCAGATCGCGGATCCGCTCGTATAAATCGTTGATCAATTGCTGATTGAAGGGCATCACCAGCCAGAAATCGTCCAGCCCCCGATAGCCCGCCAGGCCGTGGGTGTCCGCCTCCATCTGGCGCAGGGCCTTTCCGATCTGGGCCAGCAGCATATCCCCCGCGTCCCTGCCGTGCCAGTCGGTGAACAGCTTGAAATGCTCGATATCGATGGCGATGACGCACCACTGCCCCGTGATCCGATCCCGCCGATCGTTGATCATGGCGAACAGGTCCCGCTCCATGAGCAGCCCCGTCCGCTCGTCCCTGTGCACCTGGGTGCGGGGCCGGGGGGTGGCGGACAATTCCTTTTCCGCCTGGATATCGTAAATGTACGTGCGCACCACGCCCTGGGGCAGCCCCGCCTCCTCGCCGCCGATCAGCACCTGCCGCGTCCAGTGGTAGGTGCCGTCCAGCAGCTTATAGCGGGCCTCCAGCTGCAGTATGCCGGGAACGGCAGCGTTCCGCAGCCTGTCCGGCAGGGTATCCGGGGCCATCACGCTCATCACCAGGTCCCGATCCTCCGGGTGGATCATGTTTTCCGGGGCGAAGCGGTTCATGGCGTCCAGGGAGGAATCCATTACCGGCACGAAATATTTCCCGTCGGTATGGCGCAAATTGCGGCAGCGGTTATTGATGAGATCGTATTCCACGATCTCGTCGCAGGGGGTCATTTCCAGGCACGCGACCAAAGGGGAGGCCGCCCCGCCCCGCATGATGCCCTTGCCTTCCGTGCTCACGATCCGTCCCTCCAGCAAACAGCGATGCTTTTCCAGAAAATGCCTTGCGATTCTTGCCTAAATTGGCGCATATTTCACCTTGTTATTATATAAAATAGCACATTTCCGCTCCGCCGTCAATCACCCAAATGCGGAAATGAAAAGTCAAAAACGGGATCATTCCGTTTGATTCGCAGGAAAGCTGTGGTTTCAGGTGGAATAATAAGCGGAAGGCGCATTGCAATTCCATTGGATATCCACTATAATGGGCCCGCCGGGGCATTCCCCGGCAAGGAGGAAATATGAGCAATCGAGTAGAAGCCTGCGAACAGTACAACGCCGCCCTGAAACAGGGCAAAAAATACTATGCCGCCTGCGTGAGCAAGGGCCAGTTCCCCTATCCCAAGGTATTGGATGAGCTGCTGGAAAAAACCTCCTCCACGGATACGGTGAACGTGGGGCTGGTGGATATCCCCACCGAGCGCATCATCGGCACCTGGACGGAGGGGCGCAAGGCCGCCTTCGCCGGCAATTTCATGCCCCTGCTGGAAATGGATACCGAGTTTGGCAACAAGTGGATTTCCCTGTGCGAGGCTCATTTGGGCGAGCAGGGCATCACCGACCCGATCACCTGCTTTGAATACATGGGGTATTTCTATGTAAAAGAGGGGCACAAGCGGGTCAGCGTGCTGAAAAGCTACGATGCTCCCAGCATCTCCGGGCTGGTGACCCGGGTGATGCCCGCCCCGTCGGATACGGCGGAATATAAGCTGTATATGGAATTCCTGAAGTTTTACAAGGTGAGCAAATTGTACCTTGTCACCTTCAGCCAGCCGGGGTCCTACGCCCGGCTCCAGGCCGCCCTGGGCTTTGCCCCCGATCAGGAGTGGACGGAGGATGCCCGCCGCAGCTTTTCCGGGGATTACCGGCGCTTTGCCGCCGTGTTTGACCGGCTGAATATCGAAAAACTGCCCCTGACGCCGGGGGACGCCCTGCTGGAATATTTGCAGGTGCACCCCTACGCCGAAATGCGGAGCCAGACGGAGGAGGAGATCCGCCAGGGCCTCACCGCCCTGTGGCCCGATCTGCGCCTGACCGTGCGGGACGACCCAATTTCCGTCAGCGCGGAGCCGGAGGAAAAGGAAAAGAGCCTGCTGGGCCGCATCCTGGGCGGCCCCAAGCTCCACGCCGCCTTCATTTACGATTTTGACCCCAAGACCAGCGCCTGGGCCTCCGCCCACGAGCAGGGGCAGAAATACCTGGAGGAAAAGCTGGGCGCGCAAATCAGCGTCAGCGCCTATCTGTGCGGCGACAGCCCGGACGAAACCATGGAACAGGCGGTGAAGGATGGGGCCAACGTGATCTTCGCCACCACCCCCACCCTCATCGACGCCTGCCGCCGCCTGGCAGGCAGGCATAAAAACCTGGCGGTGTTCAACTGCTCCCTGTCCATGCCCTACACAGGGGTGCGCAGCTATTACTGCCGGGTGTATGAGGGCAAATTCATCGCCGGGGCCATCGCCGGGGCCATGGCGGAGGACGGGCGCATCGGCTATATCGCCAATTACCCCATCATGGGCGTCACCGCCGCGGTGAACGCCTTCGCCCTGGGGGCCAGGCTCACCAATCCCCGGGCAAAGATCAGCCTGAAATGGAGCTGCGTGCCGGGGAACCCCGTGCAGGAATTCATGGAGGAGGGCGTATCCGTCATCTCCAACCGGGACGATGACGGCGCCAAGCCCTTCCTGGCCTGGCAGCTGGGCATCTATCAGGTGAAGCCCGGCGGGGCGCTGGTCCCCCTGGCCTCCACCCGGTGGAACTGGGGGCAGTATTACCAAAAGACGGTGCAGTCCCTGCTGACGGGGGGCATCGACGCCCTGCGCAGCGGCAGCCACGCGGTGAACGACTGGTGGGGGCTGAGCACCGGGGTGGTGGATGTGGATCTGGATGATCAGCTGCCCGTGGGGGTCAGGCAATTGGCCCGGATCCTCAAAAACGGCATCATCAAGGAGGAGATCAATCCCTTCCTGTGCCCCATCCGGGATCAGCAGGGAAAGGAAATCAGCGACGGGGAAAAGCTCTTCACCCCGGAGGAGCTGATGGGCATGGATTGGCTGTGCGATAACGTGGAGGGGGCCATCCCCGGCTTTGAAGAATTGCTGCCCCAGTCTCAGAACCTGGTGCGCCTGCTGGGCCTCTATCGGGATTCCATTCCCCCCAAGACGGAGGAAACCGTGCTATGAGGATCCTGCTGATTGCCGACGAGGAGGCCCCCTACCTGTGGGATTATTACCAGCCGGGGAGGCTGAAGGATATCGATTTCATCCTCTCCTGCGGGGATCTGAAGCGGGAATACCTGGAATTCCTGGTGACGATGGCAGGGAAGGCCCTGTACTATGTGCCGGGAAACCACGATAAAGGGTATGTGAGCAATCCTCCCGAAGGCTGCGAATGCCTGGACGACGGTCTGGTGACCGTGGGCGGGCTGCGCATCGCCGGGCTGGGGGGGTGTATGCGGTATCATCCCGGGCCTTACCAATACACCGAAAAGGAAATGGCGGACAGGGTCAGGCGGCTGGAAAAAAAGATCAGGCGGGCCGGGGGGCTGGATATCCTCATCACCCACGCCCCGCCCCGGGGCTGCGGCGACGCGCCGGATAACGCCCACAAAGGCTTTCAGGCCTTCGTGGATCTGATGGACAAGCATCATCCCCGGTATCTGATCCACGGGCACGTGCACCAAAGCTACGGCTATAACCTGCCTCGGGAAATCCAGCACGGGGATACCACGGTGCTCAACGCCGTGGGCTGGCGGGTGCTGGAAATCGATACGCCTCCCGTCCCCGAAAAAAAGAAGCGGAAATTCCTGTTCTGGTAAATTGATCGGCAATCAGCGGAATCATACGGCCCGCCGCGCAGCGAACATGCGCGGCGGCTTTTTTGTTGAGAAAAGGATTGCGCCGGGCGGCAAACTGATATATAGTGGAAGCGGAAACCATAACGCTGCCGGAAGGAGACACGTATGATCGCTTTTGACAAGGCCCCGTCCCTCTGCCGCGCTTACAGCCGGGATTTTTGGATCGGCGCGGCGGTGAACCCCTGGATGCTGCAGGATGCGGAATACCGGGCGCTGATCCTGCGCCATTTTTCGTCCGTCACCCTGGAAAACGATATGAAGCCGGAGAGACTGCTGGATCGGAAGGCCACCCTGGCCGGAGGGGATCCGCTTCGGGCGCAGATGAATTTTACGCTTGCGGACCGGGTGCTCTCCTTTGCGGCGGAATACGGATTGAAGGTGCGGTTCCACGTTCTTTGCTGGCACAATCAGACCCCCCGCTGGTTCTTTGCCGAAAACTGGAGCGACGCTCCCGACGCGCCCCTGGCATCCCGGGAAACGATCCTTTCCCGGCAGGAAAACTACATCCGGGACGTCATGACCCACGTCAATCAGCGCTGGGCCGATACGGTCTATGCCTGGGATGTGGTGAACGAGGCTTTTGAGCCGGATCAGAATGAACCGGGCCTTTATCGGGCCCGGAGCCTTTGGTATCAGACCCTGGGGCCCGATTTCATCCCCGCCGCCTTCCGGGCCGCCCGGCGGTATCAGGCCCCGGGGCAGCAATTGTATTACAACGATTACAATGCCTTCCAGCCGGAAAAGCGGGACGCGATCCTGGCGGCGCTGAAAACGCTGAAAGCGAAAAGCCTCATCGACGGCATGGGCATGCAGGGGCATATGAACCTGGACTGGCCCGATTTCGCTCTGTGCGAGGAGGCCATCCGCCGCTACGCCGGCCTGGGCCTTTCCGTGCAGGTGACGGAACTGGATATCCACTGCCCCGGCGCCGACGCGGAGAGGCAAGCCGCCCTGGCGGACCGTTACGGGGCGTACTTTGCCATGCTCCTGCGCCTGCATCGGGAGGGGCTGCCCATCGGCTCCGTCACCTTCTGGGGCGTCACCGACCGGGACAGCTGGCTCACCGGCTTTCGCCGGGAGGGCAGCTATCCGCTGCTCTTTGATGGGGAGAAGCATACCAAGCCCGCCTTCGACGCGGTGCTTGCCCAGCCGGATAAGGCATTGCTGAAAGACTGAGAGAATAGAAGGGTTCAGAATTGCCCCTTGCCAAGATATAAAGTTCGTGCTATAATCCATGCGGTTAGTAATTGCTAACCGCATATTTCTGGCAGGAAAGAAGGGGGAAGCATGAAGCTCGTATTGATCCGCCATGGGGAAAGCGAATGGAACAGGCTGAACCTGTTCACGGGCTGGACGGACGTGGAATTGAGCGATAAGGGACGGGAGGAGGCCCGGCAGGCGGGGATCACCCTGAAAAACGCGGGGTATGATTTCGACGTGTGCTATACCTCCTACCTCAAGCGGGCCATCCACACGCTGAATATCGTGCTGGATGAAATGGACCGGGCCTGGCTGCCGGTCATCAAAAGCTGGAGGCTGAATGAGAGGCATTATGGGGCGCTGCAGGGCCTGAACAAGGCGGAGACGGCGGAAAAATACGGGGAGGAGCAGGTGAAGATCTGGCGGCGCTCCTTCGGCGTGAAGCCCCCGGCCCTGTCCGGGGAGGATGAACGCAGCGCCGCCCGTCAGCCCATGTATCGGGGCGTTGCCAGCGATCTTCTGCCTGCGGCGGAAAGCCTGGAAACCACCATCCAGCGGGTGATCCCCTATTTTGAGCAGGTGATCAAGCCCGATGTGCGCTCCGGCAAGCGGGTGGTCATCGCCGCCCACGGCAATTCCCTGCGGGCGCTGGTGAAGTATTTCGACCGCCTCAGCGATGAGGAGATCGTCGGCGTGAACATCCCCACGGGGGTGCCCCTGGTGTATGAATTCGACGACAGCTTCAACGTGACGAACCGTTATTACCTGGGGGATCAGGCCGCCATCCAGGCCAAGATGCAGGCCGTGGCGAACCAGGGGAAAAAGAAGTAATATCTAATTAAAGGAATTTGCCGGCGGAAATCACGGGGGCGTCCTGACGATGAATAATGCCGGCATCCGTTTGAGCGATCAACGGCAATCGTCCCATTCTGCGGGGGGAAGCGCGTCTGCTTCCTCCCGTTTTTCTTTTTGGGGTCAGGTGTCGGCGGATGATTGGAAGAAGAGAACAAATATCAGCCAAGCCAGCAGCATTTGCATGGGTTCATGCGTAAATCTGGCAAAATTTGCGGATCGTGCGGGAAAGGGGCAGGAAACGCACCCCGGGCGGCGAACATGTAGGGGACTGAAATTGGGTAAAGCGGGGTGCGTTCCGTGAGCGTTTTATGGAATCAGGGCTGGGAATTTTCTCTGCTGCCTTTGGGCAGCGCGTACGATGATTTTCTGCGGGCGGATAAGACGCCCGTCGTCCTGCCTCACGATTGGCTCATCGGACATGCGGAGGATTTGTACTTATCCGGGGACGGATGGTACGGAAAAACGCTGACGAACGACGGCGAACTCAATGACCGAGCGGTGATCCTGGATTTTGACGGCGTGTATATGGACGCCGATATCCTGCTGAACGGTCAGGTGGTCTGCACCCACCGCTACGGCTACACCGCTTTCCCGGTGCGCCTCACCGGGCTGCTGAAGCCGGGAGAAAACGAGATCGCCGTGCATATCCGCTATCAAAGCCCCAATTCCCGCTGGTATTCCGGGGCGGGGATCTTTCGGGACGTGCGGCTGCATATCCTGCCCCGCCATCATATGCTGCCGGACGGGTTTTCCGTAAACACCGCCCGGGAGGGAGACGAATGGGTGCTGAACGTGGGCGCGGAATTATCCGATGAGGGATCGCTGCCCCGGGTTTCCCTGCTGGATCCATCCGGCGCGGTGCTGGCCTGGGGCGATATGGAAGCTGACGGCCCCGGCGGGCGGATCGCCCTGCGGGTGAAGGGGATCGCCCCCTGGAGCGTGGAAAGCCCCGCCCTGTACCGCCTGAGGATCACCCTGGGAGAACAGACGGAAGAAATGAATGTGGGCTTCCGGGAGACGCGGTTCGACCCGGACAAGGGCTTTTTCCTCAACGGGAAGCACATCAAGCTCCACGGCGTATGCCTGCATCACGACCTGGGGGCCCTGGGGGCGGCCTTTTACGAAAAGGCGGCGGAAAGGCAGCTTCGGGTCATGCAAGAGATGGGGGCCAACGCCGTCAGGACATCCCACAATCCCCCCGCCCGGCAGCTGCTGGACCTGTGCGATAAGATGGGCCTCCTCGTCATGGACGAGCTTTTCGATATGTGGGAATTGCCCAAGACGCCCTATGACAACGCCCGGTTTTTCCCGGAAACCTATCGGCAGAGCGTCGCCGAGTGGGTGCGGCGGGATCGCTGCCACCCCAGCGTGATCCTCTGGTCCATCGGCAATGAGATTTACGATATGCAGGCCTCCGACCGGGGGCAGCTATGGACGCGGCTGCTCATGGAGGAGGTGCGCAGGCACGATACCCTTCACGCCCCCGTCACCTTCGGCAGCAATTACATGCCCTGGCAAGGGGCGCAGAAGTGCGCCGATATCGTAAAGCTGCCGGGCTATAACTACGCCGAAAAGTATTATGAGGAGCATCACCGGCAGCACCCGGACTGGGCGATCTTCGGCAGCGAAACGGGCTCCATCCTGGCGAGCCGGGGGGTGTATCATTTCCCCATGGCCGCGGATATCCTGTCCGACGAGGATCTGCAGTGCTCCGCCCTGCTCAATTCCAATACCTCCTGGGGAGCCAAGGATATACGAAAGCTGCTTTCGGACGACCTGAACAATCCCTACACCCTGGGCCAGTTCATCTGGGCGGGCATCGATTATATCGGCGAGCCTACGCCTTACCACACCCGCAGCTGCTATTTCGGGCAGGCGGATACGGCCTGCTTCCCCAAGGACAGCTATTATTTCTACCAGGCCATGTGGACGGATACGCCCATGATCCATATAGGCGTCAGCTGGGACTGGAACCAAGGCCAGCTCATCGATGTGCCGGTAATGACCAACGGCGTTTTCTGCGAACTGCTGCTCAACGGCAGATCCCTGGGCCGCAAGGCGGTGGACCGTCTGGACGCGGAAGGCTGCCTGCCCCTGTGGCAGGTGCCCTTTGAACCGGGGGTGCTGACCGCCCGGAGCTACGACGAAAAGGGAAAGCTTCTGTGCGAAACGGAAAAGCGCACCCCCGGGGAGCCCGTCAGGCTCGTCCTGGCCCCGGAGCGCACCGCGCTGCTGGGCGGCTGCGGGGACATGGCCTTTATCGCCGTTTCCGTTCAGGACGCCCAGGGCCGGGCGGTGGAAAACGCCGTGGACCGGGTGCGCATCCGGGTGATGGGGAACGGGGTGCTGCTGGGGCTGGATAACGGCGACAGCGCCGACCGGGACGGCTACAAGCAGGACAGCCGCCGCCTGTTTTCCGGCAGGCTGCTTGCTATGATCGGGGCCCAGGCGGGGCCCGGGGAGATCACCGTCACGGCGGAAGGGGAGGGGCTGATCCCCGCGGAAATCCGCCTGACCGTATCCGAAGGCCCGGACGGGGAAAAGCGCGTATTCCCGGATGACTGCGCACGCTTCTCCAAAGCGGAGGGGGAGGCCATCCGCAGGATTGATCTGACCCCCCTGTCCGACCCTCATTTGACCCCGGAACATCCCGCCGTTTCCTTCCGGGTGCGTATTCTTCCCGAAAGCGCCCCGGCCCAGAAAATCACCTTCCGCATCGTCAACGGCGAGGGGGTGGATATGCCCTGCGCCCGGATCGACCAGGCGGGAGACACCGTCACCGTCACCGGCCTGGGGGACGGGCAGGCCTATCTGCGGGCCACGGCGAACAACGGCTATCCCCATCCCCGGGTCCTGTCGGTCACAGAGTTTTCGGTCACGGGCATGGGGCCCATGGGGCTGGACCCCTACGGCTTTATCGCCGGGGCCCTCAGCGACGTGCGGCAGGGGGATATCGGCGCGGGCAACGAGCAGGGCGTTTCCTTCGCCCGGGAGGGGTACAGCGCCGTGGGCTTTTCCAACGTGGATTTCGGCCCCGTGGGGTCGGATGAGATCACGCTGCCCATTTTCGCCCTGAACGGGGATTTGTATAAGCTGGGCCTGTGGGATGGCGTGCCCGGTGCGGGGGGCGAAAAGATCTGCGATCTATGCTACCAAAAGCCCAGCATCTGGAACACCTACCAAAGCGAAACCTATCGGCTGCCCAGGGTGCTCCGGGGGGTGCATACCCTGTGCTTTACCCTGGATTGCAAGGTGCATATGAAGGGCTTTTCCTTTGCCCGCCAGTCCCGGGCCTGCCGCTTCAACGCCGCCGGGGAGGCCGACAGCGTATATGGCGACAGCTTCCGCAGGGACGGCTCCGCCGTCAGGGAGATCGGCAACAACGTGACGCTGCAGTTTGAGCATATGGCCTTTGAAAAGGAAGGCGAAGTCACGCTGCTGCTGGAGGGGCAAACGAGCCTTCCGGAAAACCCGGTGCACGTGAAGGTTACGGGGCCGAATGGAGAAATGAAGACCTCCATGTGCCTGTTCAAGGGCGGTGACCGGGGCGCCCAGGCCTTCCCCCTGGCGGTGTTCCCCGGGGAATGCCGGGTGGATTTCGTGTTCCTGCCGGGGAGTCAATTCGATTTTTACGGCTTTACCGTAAAGGAGGCGTAAATGGCCTTTCGATCCTTCCGGCCCTTCCCCGGCGTTTGGCACATCCAGGATGCCATGGGCGTCTGCATGACGCTGCTGGCGGGACGGGACCTTGCCCTGCTGGTGGATACGGGCTACGGTGCGGAGGACATAGGCGCGTATGTGCGCGCCCTGACGGATCGGCCCCTCACCGTGATGCTGACCCACGGGCACCACGATCACGCCCTGGGCAGCCGGTGGTTTTCGGAGGTGTATCTGCTGCCGGAGGATTTCCCCGTTTATACGACCTACACCGGGGATTTCTGGCGGCGGGACGTATGGGGCAGAGGCCGGGAGTTTGCGGACGAACGCTTCCTCACCGATCCCATGCCCCCGGCCCTGCCCCTTGCCGAAGGGGATATGGATCTGGGGGCTCTCACCGCCCGGATCATCCCCTGCCCGGGGCATACGCCGGGGTCGGCGGTGGTGTATGTGCCGGAATATAAGCTGCTTTTGACGGGGGATAACTGGAACCCCTGCACCTGGCTGTTTTTCCGGGAAGCGCTGAGCGCCCGGGACTATCGGGCCAACGTGGAAAGGTTGCTGGCGCTGCCCTTTGAAAAAGCCCTGTGCGCCCATCAGTTCCAAATGTATGACCGGGACATGCCGGAAAGCCTCTGGCGGGGCATTACGGACGAAGCGCTTTCCGCCGCCGTGCCCTCGGAGGCCGGGCAGCGGGTGGGAGCCGAGACGCGGCAGGTCTTTCTGCCCAAGGAACAGGTATTTGTGTTCGACTGGCAAAAATTTATGCGGGGGAGGGGCCGGGCATGAGAGAAAAGCGCATCGAGATCCACCCGGGGGATCGGGCGGCGTTTCGCAACCTGACGGATTACTGCGTAGGCACCGGGCGGCTGGACCTGGCGCTGCATCAGGAATATCAGGATCAGCTGAAGGCGGTGCAGGCGCTGTGCCATTTTCGGCATATCCGGGGCCACGGCCTCTTTTCCGATCAGATGGGGATTTATCAGGAATTTGCTCCTCCCGGCGAGGAAAAGCGGGTGTGGTACTGCTTTACCTACCTGGATCGGGTGATGGACAGCTTTTTGCAAAACGGCTTAAAGCCCTTCCTGGAATTGGGGTTCATGCCCGAAAAGCTGGCGGGCAGCGATCAAACGCTGTTTTACTGGAAGGCCCACACCGTGCCGCCCCGGGAAATGGGGGAATGGGTTCGGCTGATACAGGAAACGCTGCGCCACCTGATCGCACGCTACGGCAGGGACGAAGTGGAAAGCTGGCCCTGCGAAATCTGGAACGAGCCCAATCTGCCCGGCTTCTGGGAAAACGCCGATAAGCCCAAATACCTTTGGCTGTATCAAGAAACCGTCGCGGCGGTAAAGAAAGTGCTGCCCGGCATGCGGGTAGGGGGCCCCGCCATCTGCGGCGGGGAGGGCAGCCAGCAATGGATCGCCGATTTCCTTGCCTTCTGCCGGGATAACGATGTGCCGGTGGATTTCGTCACCCGTCACGCTTACATGGGCCAGACCCCGGAGCATAAGGGGCGCTATCTGTACCATCGGATGAACAGCCCCGAAGCGCTGCTGGAGGAAATGCGCGTCACCCGGGGCATCATCGATTCCTTCCCGGAATACCGGGGCCTGCCCCTGTATATCACCGAATTCAACACCAGCTACAACCCCTTCTGCCCCATTCACGATACCAACGAAAACGCCGCTCTGTGCGCCGCCCTGCTGTCGCAGCTGGGGGATGTGGCGGCGGGGTACAGCTACTGGACCTTCGGGGACGTGTTTGAGGAGCAGGGCATCCCCACCCGGCCCTTCCACGGCGGCTTCGGCCTGATGGCGAACGGCCTGATCCCCAAGCCCACCTTATGGTCTTTCGCCTTTTTTGCGTCCCTTCGGGGCGATTGCGTCTATCGGGATGAAAACGCCGTGATCGTAAAGCGGCCTGACGGCGGGTACGAAGCGGTGCTGTGGAATTTGGGGGAGGATATGACGCTGGAAGCTGCCCTGCCCATGGATGGTGCGGCGCTGCTGGAAACGGTGGATCGGGAAAGCTGCGATCCTCTTCGCTGCTGGCATGTCCTGGGGGAGCCCGATCAATTGACAGGCGAGCAACTGCAGTTCCTCCGGGAGGCGGGAAAGCCCCGGCGTCAGGCGATCCCCCTGGAAAACGGAACGGTGCGCCTCACCCTTCGGAAAAACAGCGTGGTTCGTTTTCGGGCGCTGCCCGTTCATAAAACGGAAGATTTTGGCTATGATTACGGCTATTACTGCCAGGAATAAGGGGAGAAGCGGCATGTGGAATGAAAGGCTGACCTGGGTAAAAGCCCTGAAAAGCGCCGTGCCCGAAACGCTGAAAACGCCCCTGGAGGTGGCGGCGTTCGAGGCCGGGCAGGTGTGCGGTTCTGTGCGCTTTGAGGTGCGAAAGGATTGGCGGGAGGATTATGAGATCCTCCCCGACCAGGATGGCTATGCCGTGATCGGCGGGGAAACGGGGGTTTTGAACGGCGCCTACGCCCTGATCCGGGGCCTGGAAACGGGCAAAATCCCACAGGGCAGGAAGACGCCTTTCTATCCCCTTCGCATGCTGGATTGCTGGGATAATATGGATGGCACCGTGGAGCGGGGCTATGCCGGAAGATCCATGTGGTTCGAAGGCGGCGCCTTCGATTACGACCCCGCCCGCATCCGGCAGCTGGGGCGGATGCTGGCAAGCTGCGGCGTCAACGTGGTCTGCGTAAACAACGTGAACGTGCACCAGCCCGCCCAGCATCTGACCGATTCCCTTTTGCCCGATCTGGCCCGATTCGCCGCTGTCCTTCGTCCCTTCGGGATCAGCCTGATGCTCTCCATCGATTTTTCCCAGCCCATGCAGGAGGGCCTGCCTACCGCCGATCCCCTGGACAGCCGGGTGGCGGCCTGGTGGGCGGAACGGGCCGCGGCGGTCTGGGCCGCCATCCCCGATCTGAAAGGGTTCCTGGTGAAGGCGGACAGCGAGCATCGCCCCGGCCCCAACGCCTACGGGCGCACCCACGCCCAGGGGGCCAACATGCTGGCCCGGGCCATCCGCCCCTACGGAGGGCAGCTGGTCTGGCGGGCCTTCGTGTATAACTGCCTTCAGGACTGGCGGGATACGAAAACGGATCGTCCCCGGGCGGCCTATGACCTGTATCAGCCCATGGACGGGCAGTTTGACGATAATGTGACCGTGCAGGTAAAATATGGCCCCTTCGATTTCCAGGTGCGGGAACCGCTGTCGCCCCTGCTGCTGGGCATGAAAAAGACCCGCCTGGCCCTGGAGGTGCAATTGGCCCAGGAATACACGGGCCATCAGATCGACCTGTTCGCCATGCCCTGCCTGTGGCAGGATATCTTCCGCCGGATGGGCCCTGAAAAGGTGCAGGCCGTGGCTGCCGTCAGCAACCTGGGCCGGGACGATAACTGGACGGGGCACCCCTTCGCCGCCCTGAACCTGTACGCCTTCGGGCGCTTCGCCTGGGCCCCGGACGCGGAGCCGGAGCAGGTGATCCGGGAATGGGTGAAGCTGACCTACGATCTAAGCGCGGAGCAGGCGGAAGCCCTGAGCCGTCTTTTGCTCCAAAGCCCCCGAACGTATGAAAAATATACCGCCAACCTGGGCCTGTGCTGGATGGTGCGGCCCCACGATCACTACGGCCCCAGCCCCTATGGCTACGAATTTGACGCCTGGGGCACCTATAACCGGGCCAGCCGGGACGCCGTGGGCATTGACCGCACGGAAACGGGCACCGGGTACGTGAGCCAGTACCCGGCGGCGCTGAAGGAACTGTATGAAAACCCCCGGACCTGCCCGGACAAGCTGCTGCTTTTTTTCCATCGGCTGCCCTATGATTTTATTATGAAGGATGGGCGCACCCTGATCCAGCGCCTGTACGACGATCACTTTGAAGGCGCTGCGGAAGCGGAGGATATGCGGGCGGTCCTTTCCGCCCTGTCCCTGCCGGAAGCCGACAAGGCCGAGGCCCTGGAGCGCATGGACCGGCAGATCAGGAACGCCCGGGAATGGCGCGACGTAACCAACACCTTCTTCCATCGCCTCAGCGGCGTTGACGATAAGAAGGGGCGAAAGATATACGAATAAACGGGGAAACAACGAAGGCAGGGGGGACCGTTCTTTGGAGCCAAAGAACGGTCCCCCCCCTGCACCCCCTCCAAAAATCAAACGAACCCGCCCATCTTTCGGTGAGCGGGAAGGTTTTCTGAAAACAACAGATTGAATTGGTTTTCTCGGAAAGAGGAACGGGGGAAACCGCTCTATCAGGAGCAAACCTTTAGGTTTGCGACGCGGTAAACGCCATGCTATTTGGAGAAGTGGCGCGCCTCCCCATAGCGCCGCCAAAGGCGGCTGAGGGCGAGCAATGCTTGCATTGCCGCCCGAAACCCGCGGCCCCCGAAAGGGTGGACGCGGGGCGTAAGGTGAGAGGCGCGCGGTGCAACTCCAAAGAGCGGTTTCCCCCGTAAGTTTTTTCCCTTATGCCCAGGGATTCTCCGTGGGATAGGGGAGGGATTTGGGCTGGTTGTAGCCGATGTCCTTCACGCCCAGGAACTTGAACACCTCGAACAGGGCCTTGCCGTGATGACCGAAGGCCACGGCGCCGTGGTGCGGATAGCGCTTCTGGATCAGCACATGGCGGTAGAAGCGGCCCATTTCCTTGATGGCGAACACGCCGATGCCGCCGAAGGAGGTGGTGGCTACGGGCAGCACTTCGCCCTCGGCGATGTAGGAGCGCAGCACGCCTTCGCTGTCGCACTGGAGGCGGTAGAAGGTGATTTCGCCGGGGGCGATATCGCCCTCCAGGGTGCCGCGGGTGAAATCGGGATC
>CAJOPV010000168.1 GCA_905236495.1 uncultured Christensenellaceae bacterium | reverse complement strand
ATTGCCGTTGGCTTTCTGATATTCGCTGCTTTGCAGGAAATCGGACAGTTCGTCTGTTTTCAGCACCTTGAAGTCACTGCTCATGATATAGCCTTCGGCGTCGGCTTGACGAATATAATACCAGGTGCCTTCCTCGTTGGTAACGCTGCTCAGTGCAAGGGCCAGGATATACCGATCCAGCGTCTTGATCCGATCAGACTGGGCGCTGGGGCCGGAACGCAAATTGACGCTGTTGGCCAGCACATAACCGTAGCTGGACAGATGATCCTGGGCAGACGGCGTGGGCGAGAGCGCGGACGCGGACGAAGGAAGGCCGGCGGTTCCGGCTGTGGAAAACGGCGGCAATCCGTTCACGGCGCGAACGGCGGCATAGACGCCGACAATGGCCAGGAGAATGATCAGGGGAGCGATGATAACGGATTTTGCCCTGGAGGGTTTCTTTTTCGGCGGCTTGATCGGGGGTGCCTTGGGGCTTTCCGCCGGGATGCTTTTGGGGGGCTGGGCGGGAAAGCGCACGGGCTCCGCAGCCGGCCTGGTCAGAGAGAATACGCGCATGAGCGCGGCATCCAGGATGGCGTAGGCGTCCCCGCCGTCGATGACCGCCTGCTTGCTGGGGCTCAGCCCCCGCGGAATATCGTGCGGGGACATGCCTCGGCCCAGGTAGCAAAACAGCTCCCGTTCGCTTCTGCCGTATTGCTTTTCCTCTTTTCGGATCAGCCATTGGAACCGGCTCCACTCGTTGCGCACCCATTGGGCGTTCATGAATTCCGCCGTGGTGCCCACCACGATCAGCACCCGGCTGGATAAAAGGGCGGAGATGATGTAGGGCTCACATTCCCTGCCCAGGGGGATATCCCGTTTGGACCGGCGGGAATTGAACACCCTTAGGCCCAGCCCCGTCAAATGATCGTACAGGTCCGAGGCGATATCGCTGTCGATGGTGTGGCGGCCGTTATAGCTTTGCTTGACGCTGATGAATACGTCGTACTGGGCCTGATTGCGGATTTCCCGGTACGCATCCAGAATATGGTCGATTTTTTCCAGCCGATTGGCATAATACGCCGCCTGAGGAGAATGGACCAGGCTTTGCTTCAAATCTCTGCGGGCGGCGATCTGCTCCGGGTTGGTGAGATCGGGGGAGAGGAGGAAGGGCAGATAAACCCCTTCGTCGTCCTTCTGATATTCCACGCCGTAATGGCACAGCACGATGCGCCAGTATACCTCGGTATCCTTGCCGCCTTTGATCAGCACCTGACGGTACATTTCCTCCGCCCGGTCAAACTGCCGATCATATTGCAAATTTTCCGCCTGGTGATACAATTCCACCAGTTCGTTCACCTTATCCTGCTCCCAGGCGCCCCGGAACCCTTCAAGTGCTTTCTGGGTTTCGTCCGCCGTGCGCTGCAATTGGCCGACCTTTCGCTCGATGGCGCTCAGGCCCTCCTGGAGAGCGGAGGATGCCTGGACGATGGCCTCCAGACGCTTTGTATCCTCCTGATGCGCCTGACGGCTCCAGGCGATGAGCCCGTCGATCAGCGCGTTCTGCTCTTCCCGGCCGGTGCGCACGTAGCGGGCGCAGGCCTGCACCAGCTCCGCGATGCTGTCCTCCGCCAGCAGGATGTCGCGGGCCAGGCCGTGCAGGGCGTTCAGCTTTTCTTCGCCGGTTTCCTGATTGCGGATGGCCGCCTGGAGCAATTGGCCCAGGGCGTCCTGCCCCTGGCGATGTTCGCTGTGAAGCGTACGCAGGGAGGCCATGACGGCATCCTGATTCTCCCGGCTGACGGCCAGCCCGGCCAGCAATTCGTTCAGGGCCTTCTGCCCCGCTTCCTGGGCGTCCCGGATGCCCGCCAGGGCGGAAACGGCGTCGCTTAATTTTTCCTGGGCGGCTTTCTTTTCCTCTTCCGCCCGCTTGAGGTCTTTTTTTGCCTGCTCTCCGGCCTCGATCTGGGCCTGCATCCGCTGCTGCACCCGCTCAAAGGATGTAATACTAATTCAAACCTAAAATCATTCCATCTTCGGGCGTCTTTTCCATTCTGGCGTTGCTTCATTCCGGTCAACGTAGCGCTGCTACGCCTCCCTTCATTCAGCTTAGCCAGAAT
>CAJOPV010000167.1 GCA_905236495.1 uncultured Christensenellaceae bacterium | reverse complement strand
GCGAGGCTGAGGGCGAGCAATGCTTGCATTGCCGCCCGAAACCCGCGCTTCCGCTTTAGCGGAGTAGCGCGGGGCGTCTGAAGCAACGCCAGGGCAAAAAAGACGCCCGAAGATTCAATGTTTTAGACGTGATTTAGTATTACTCCCTCTTCATCCCGGCGATTTCCGCTTCCGTAACGGACACGATCACCGTTTTCTGGTTGGTATAGATCACAAAGCCCGCGGGGGCGCCCCCGGGCTTTTTTACATGCTTGCGCAATGTGTAATCCACCGGCACGGCGGCGCCCTTCCCTCTGGAATACCAGGCCGCCAGCCTGAGGGCGGTCTCCAGGGCCTCCCGGGACGGGCTTTCGGCTTTGATGATCACGTGGGAGCCGGGCATATCCTTGGCGTGCAGCCAGGTTTCGTTTCCTTTGGCGGCCCCGGTGACCCGGTCGTTCTGGGCGCTGTTTTTGCCCGCCAGGATCTCCGTGCCGTCGGAAGCGTAAAACCTTAGCGGGGCGCTCTCCTTTTGCTTTTGCTGCTTTTTCCCCCCGGGCGCCTTCACCAGCCCGGCGGTTTCCAGGGCCCTGCGCACCTCGAAAAGGTCCTGCTCCGTTTCGCTTTCCTCCAGGTCGAAGGAAAGCTGCTCCAGCAGCGCCATTTCCGCAAGCGTCTTTTCCTTCTGCTCCTTTGCCAGGTCCCTTGCCACCTTGGCCTTGCGGTAGCGCTTAAAATACTTCTGCGCGTTCTGGGCTGGGGTCAGGGCGGGGTCCAGGGCGATCTTCAGGGGCGTCCCCGTCGGATCGTAGAAATTGGGGAGCAGCGCTTGCTCCGCCCCCTTGCTGACCAGATAGCCCTGGGCGGTGAGCAGCTCGCCGCACACCCGGTATTCCTCCATCCGGGCGGCAGAGGAAAGCTCCTCCTCCTGCAGGGCCAGCTTTTTTTCGTCCCGTTCCTGCACCGTTTTGATGAGCCGTTTCAGGGAGGCGCTCTTCTGGTTCATCCGATCCCGCCGGTCCCGCCCGAAATAGAAATCATCCAGGGCTTTGGACAGGGTGGGATAGGGCCGCTGCGATTGGGTATCCAGGCTGAGATAAGGAAAGGGCAGCACATCCGCCATGAGCCCGTCCGGCCCCATCTGGGCGGTGGGGGGCTTTTTCTGCCGCAGTTCGGCAAAAAAAGCGCAGACCTTGGAACAAATATCCTGAAGCTTCAGCTCCTTCACGTCCGCCCGCTGCTGCCCCGTCACCCGGAAGGCGATCTCCCGGGCCGAAACGGGAGACAGGCCCCGCACCGCCCCCGCCAGCGCCCGGTCAACAGGCCCCGCGGTCTGGCTAAGCCGGGCAAGCAGCGTTTCTTCCGAAAGCACGGCGGGGTCGATCTTATCCTGCTCCGGGGGCAGGGTGAAGGGCAGGCCCGGCAGGGCCTGGCGCACCCGGCTCATATCTCCGCTGACATGCCGGATGGCATCCACGATGCGCCCGTTCACCACCAGCGTCAGGTTGCTGTGCCGCCCCATCAGCTCCAGATACAGTTCCCTCAGGGCGGTATCCCCCATTTCATCCCGGTTTTCGATCGTGAGCTTTAAGACCCTGTCGCCGCCCAGCTGCCTGATTTCGGTCAGGCGGCCCCCCTGCAGGTATTTGCGCATCAGCATGCAGAACATGGGCGCGTCCTGGGGGTTCTGATAGGCCGCCTCCGTCAGATGGGCCCTGGCGAAGGAAGGGGCGGCGGACAAAAGCAGCTTATGGTTTTTCCCCTGGGCGCGGATCAGGAGCACCAGCATATCCCGTTCGGGCTGGGTCACCTTTTCGATGCGCCCGTCCCGGAGCGTATCCTGCAGTTCCAGGGAAAGGAAGCCCAGGGTCAATCCGTCCATCGGCATAGCCGTTTTTCTCCTTTATTCCCGATCAATAAACGCATAAGCGGCGGCAAGCCCCGCCCCGCCCAGGAAATTGCCCAGCGTCACGGGCAAAAGATTGCCAAGGGCCGCAAGCACGCCTTCCGTCAGGGCTCCATCGGTGCGCAGCATCAGCCAGGCGGGCAGATAATACATGTTCGCCACCGAATGCTCGAAGCCCGACGCCACGAACAGCATCACCGGGAAAAAGCAGCATACCGCCTTGCCCCCAGCGCTGTCCGCCCCGCTTGCCATCCACACCGCGCCGCACACCAGCACATTGCAGCCGATGCCCTTGAGCAGGGCCGGAAGGAAGGAAAGGGACGCCTTGGCAGCCCCCAGGCTCACAGCCCAGTCCGCGCCGGCCCCCGTCAGCACGCCGCCATAAACGGCGACGGCGGCGGCGATCAGCGCCCCCACGAAGTTGCCCAGATACACCAGCACCCAATTGCGGATCACCCCGGCCCATTTCACCTGTTTTTTCAG
>CAJOPV010000166.1 GCA_905236495.1 uncultured Christensenellaceae bacterium | reverse complement strand
CGGAATGGAGCCGATAAAGGGACTCGAACCCTTGACCTGATGATTACGAATCAGCCGCTCTACCAACTGAGCTATATCGGCACGCCGGCTTTTCTTGCCAGCAAAAAGTATTATAGCAAATCGCCGCGGGAAAGTCAATCTGTTTTTTCGGGGCCTTCCGGGGGGCTTTCCAGGGCGGTGAGGACCGCCAGATATCGGAGGCCCGCCCGGTGATAGCGATAAATCTGCCTTTCGTCGTAATGCAGCTGCATGGCGATGCGGAAAAAGGGCAGGCCCTGGAGGTAGCGCAATTCCAGCACCGTCCGCTGCCGTTCATCCGGCATCCGGGAGAGAAGCGCCTGGATGCGCCGCTGCCGGGCCATGAGGGCGCGGTACTCCTCCAGAATCTCCTGCTCCAGCAGGCCTTGCTCCGTTTCCTCCGAAAGGCCCGGCACGATGCGGGCTTTTTCGGCCCGGGCCTTGAGCGCGTCCAGCCGGGCCAGCTTCAGGGCGATCATGGCGTCCAGCCGCAGGGCGGAGGAGAGCAGCTCCCGGGCCCGGGCGATCCCCTCCGGCCCCGCCAGGGCATCCAGGGCTTCCTCAGGCTTCATGGCGCTCCTCCCGCAGGGCAAAGAGGGCGTCCAGGGTCAGGCCGCAGTTCAGCGCCTGCTGGATGCGCCGGGCCTCCTCCAGGTGCAAGGGCGCCGCACCCCGCAGCTTCCGCCGCAGGGTGGGGTAGCACACCTGGGCTTTTTCCGCCAGGGTGTGGCTGTCCCAGCCCTTCAGATACATCTGCACCATCACCTGTAAATAGATACATTCGCCGCGCATGGGTCATTCCTCCTAAAACAAGAACATTTGTTCTCTTGATTGCGGTTTTAGTATAGTGGTTTTTCCTCGATGTGTCAACAGCCCGGCGGAAAAAGCAAGAAAGTTTTTCCATTTGAGCACGGAAATGATCCGGCAGGATCGTTTTGGATGGCTGCGATTTTCAGGGCTCGGAAAAGGGCCTGTTTTTCGGGCATAAACCGGGAGAAAAAAACATACCTTGTGGCATGGACTGGCAGTTGATGATCCCGGGCGGGGCGGGCATACCGCCCCGGGCCTGGGCGGAGGCAAGGGAGATCCGGCTCCGGGCGGGGCAGCCCGTGACGGTGTGCTGCGGCGATCGGCTGGAGCAGGGAAGGGTGCGCCTCACCGCCCAGGAGGTGACGTGGGCGGCCCAGGCTTTATGCCGCCACGGGCTGGCGGCCCGGCAGGAGGAAATGAGCCGGGGCTTTATCCCCCTGCCCGGAGGCCAGAGGCTGGGGGTATGCGGGGTGATGAGCGGCGGCGTGATGAAGGAGATCACCAGCCTGTGCCTGCGCCTGGCCCGGGAGATCAAGGGAGCAGGGGAAACTGTCTATCCTCGGATCAAAGGGCAAAACACCCTGCTCCTGGGCCCTCCGGGGACGGGAAAAACCACCCTGCTGCGGGATCTGATCCGCCTGTATTCCCTGGACGGGCTGCCGGTGGGGGTGGCGGACGAACGGGGGGAGATTGCCGCCTGCCGGGACGGGGCGCCTCAACTGGACGTGGGCCCTATGACGGATGTGGTGACGGGCATGGAGCGAAGCCAAGCCTTCCTTTTGCTGATCCGGGCCATGGCCCCCCGGGTGGTGGCGGCGGATGAGATGGGAACGCCCCGGGATATGGAAGCCGTGCGCCAGGCGGTGCGCTGCGGCGTCACGGTGCTGACGACGGCCCACGGCGCGTCCCTCACCGATATCCGCCGCCGCCCCGGGCTTAAGAGGCTGCTTGCGGAGGGGGCCTTTCAGCGGGCGGTGATCCTTTCCGAAGTGGGGCAGCCGCCCCGGGTGGAAGCCCTGGGGGAACGGGAGAAGGAAACATGAGCATATGGCTGGCGCTGGCGGCGGGGGTGGTCTGCGCCGGGGCGGGGCACGGCTCCGCCCGGTATCTGTCCGCCCGGGAGGAGCGATTGGCGGCCTGGGAGACGGGGCTTTCCTGCCTGGAAGGGATGCTGCGCCGGGGCGGCGGGGAATTGCCCGGGATGCTGCGCCGGGCGGGGGAAAAACTGCCCGCCCTGCTGATGCTTGCGGATCGGCTGGAGCAATGCCCCGCCGCGCCGCCGGAGCGCCTGACGGAGGGCCTGCCCAGGGACCCCCTGCTGGAGGAAAAGGAAATGGAGGCGCTGCTTTCCTGCCTGCCCGCCCTGTTTTCCCCCGACGGGGAAAGCCAGCTTTCCGCCGTATCCCGATCCTGGGAGGAGGCGGCCCGATTGCGGACGGCAGCCCGGGAGGGCAAAGAAAAAAACAGCCGCCTGTACCTGCGCCTGGGGTATCTGGCGGGGGCGGCGGCGTTCATCATGCTGTGTTAGGAGAGGGAGAATGCGGACCGACGTGCTGCTTAAGATTGCGGGGGTGGGGCTGATGGTTTCGGTGATCTGCCAGGCTCTGACCCGGGCCGGACGGGAGGATATCGCCACCCTGGCGGGGGTGGCGGGGATGCTGGTGGTGCTGCTCACGGTGATTTCCCTGGCGGGGGAATTGTTTTCCCAGGTGCAGTATGTGTTTCAGCTGCCATGACGGAGGCGCTGAAGATGGCGGGCTTTGCCCTGCTTTCCGGCATGATCGCCCTGATCCTGCGCCCCGCCCATCGGTCAGCCGGGGCGGCGGCGGCGCTGGCGGCGGGGCTGATGCTGATCCTGTTCGCGGCGGGGCGGCTGCCTGACGGGGTGGGAGCCCTGCGGGCCCTGAGCGAAAAGGCCGGGGTGGGCGGTGAAACGGCGGGGCTGCTGATGAAGCTGATCGCCATGGCGTACCTGACCGAGTTTGCGGTGCAGTTCTGCCGGGACGCGGGGGAGGAGGGCCTGGCAGCCAAGGCGGCGCTGTGCGGCAAGGTGCTGCTGATGGGCCAAACGCTGCCGCTGGTATTGAAGATCGGCGATCTGGCCTTATCCCTGGCCCCGTGAAGCGGGCATTTTGGGGGGCGGCGCTGCTGCTTTTGCTGTTCATGCCCGCCGCCCGGGGGGAGGGGCTGGATGATTCCCTGTCCGCCGCCCTGGATACCCTGCCCCTGGACGCCTGGCAGGCGGCCTATGACCGGGCCTTCCCGGAGGGGGAGGATTTTCGCAGCCTGATTACGCATCTGGCCCGGGGAGAAAGGGCCCTGGACGGGGAAACGCTGATGCGCACTTTGGCAAGGCGGCTGCTTGGCGCCCTCACCGCCAGCGCCTGGCGGATGAGCAGGCTGCTGCTGCCGGCGGTGCTCTGCGGGGTGCTGGCCCGCTTCCGATCCGCCTTTGCCCGGGCGGCCCTGGGGGAGGCGCTGACGGGGAGCTGTTTTTTGCTGCTGGCGGGCTTCATGGCCCAGGATCTGGGGGATCATATGCGCTTGGCCCAGGACGCCGTCACCGGGATGGCGGATCTGATGCAGGGCTTGTTTCCCCTGCTTCTGACGCTGCTGGCGGCGGTAGGGGGCACCGCCTCCTCCGCCTTTTTCCAGCCGGCGGTGGTGGCGGCCTGCGGCACCATGACGGCGCTGGTGCGGTCGTTGACGCTGCCGCTGGCGCTGTCCTCCGGGCTCACCGCCATCCTGACCCATTTATCCCCCCGCATCCAGATAGGGCGGCTGTCCGGCTTTCTCAGGACCGCCGCCTCGTGGACGCTGGGGGTCAGCTTTACCGTGTTCATTTCGGTGAACGCCCTGCAATCCCTGGGCGCGGCGGCGGCGGACGGCGTTTCCATCCGGGCCGCCAAGTATGCGGTGGATCGGTTCGTGCCGGTGGTGGGGGGCATGTTTGCCGATACCATGGATACGCTGGTGGGCGCGTCGCTGCTGATCAAAAACGCCATGGGGCTGACGGGGCTGATGCTGCTTTTGTCCGCCGCCGCCGCCCCCATGATCCAAACCCTCTGCACCGTGATGCTCTATCGGGCCTGCGCCGCCCTGCTGGAACCCCTGACCCAAGGGGCCGCCGTCGCCTGCATGCAGGATTTTTCCGACGTGCTGATGCTTTTGTTCGTGATCCAGCTGTCGGTGGGGGCTATGTTTCTTTTGCTGGTGGCCCAGATGCTGGTGGTGGGGAATCTGACGGTGATGCTGAGATGAGCGTATTCCTCCAAAGGATCATCGGGCTGAGCCTGGCGCGGATGATCCTGGATATGATTCTGCCCGAGGGGGACGCCGGGCGCTGGGCCGATCTGGGGGTGGGGCTGTGCATGATGATCAGCATGCTGGAGGCGCTGGCGGCTTTGCTGTGACGGCGCCGGGCGGAGGCGGAGAAAGGTGAAAAACTGGCTGGAAAAGCTCCGGGCGGTGAAGGGCGGCGGGTTCATCCTCCTGGCGGTGTGCTGCGCGGCGGCGGCGCTGCTGCTGCCCCTGGGCGGGAGCACGTCCTCCGGCATGACGGAGGAGGAGCAGCGTCTGAGCGCCACCCTCTCCCGCATCGCGGGGGCGGGAGAGACCCGGGTATCCATTTTCTATGCCCAGCCCGCCTCCGCCTTCGGTTCCGTCAATCGGGAGGTGATCGGGGCGGTGATCGTAGCCCGGGGGGCGGGGGATGTGCGGGTGCGGCTGGATCTGTGCCGGGCGGCGGAAGCGCTGCTGGGCCTCAGCGCCCGGCAGGTGGAGGTATTCCCCATGGAGGAGGACCCGTGAAGGAGAGCATCAAAAACCTGCTGCTGCTTGCGGTGGTGGGGGCGGCGCTGTTCATTACATTGAATAAGCCCACGGAGCAGGCAGTGCCCCTGTCCGCGTTCCCGGCGGTGACGGCCCGGCCCGCCGCCGCGCCCACCCCGGCCCCCCTGGACGCCTACCGATCCCGGCGAAATCAGGAACGGGCCCGGGAGCAGGCGGCCCTGCAGGCGATCCTGGAGGAAGGCGGCGCTTCCCGGGAGGAGCAGGCCCGGGCCCGGGAGCAGCTCCTTGCCCTGAATGAAAACGCGGAGATCGAATTGGCGGTGGAGGCTGCCCTGGCGTCCTTGGGGGGCGGATTGTGCGTGGCCCGGGCGGGGGAAATCACGGTGCTGGTGCGCCAAGCGCTGACGGAGGCCCAGGCCGCCCTGATCCTGGAATTGGCCCAGGCCGCCTCGGGGCTGCCCCGGGAGCACGTACGCATCGCCGTTCTTTGACCCTTGACGGGTGTGATATGATGGAGGTACAAAAGCGACAGGAGGAACAGGCGCATGCGGCGAACGGGCAAGGTGATTTCTCAGGGAGAAAACGAAATACAGGTATCCTTTCAGCGGCCCGAGGCCTGCGCCCATTGCGGCGCCTGCGTTGGGCACCGGGAGGAGACCCGGGTGACGATCCCCGGCACCGCCCCGGTGGGCCGCTGGGTGGATGTGGAAATGCCTGAGGCGCAGGTGCTCAAGGCGTCGGTGCTTGCCTACGCGATCCCGCTTGTTTTGCTGCTGCTGGGCGTTTTCTTGGGCAGCTTGATTTTCAAAAGCGAGGCCCTGTGGGGGCTGTGCGGCATCGTGCTGATGGGCTGCTCCTGGTTCGTGCTGCGTTTCATTGACCGGCGCATGAAAAAAATGCCCCGCTGGCAGCCCAAAATCCTCGCCGTTCACGACGAGGGCTGGGACGCGCCCACGGACTGCGGGAAGTAACGATATCGGAAGCAGTCATCCTGACTGCTCCTCGGGCCGGGAGACCCGGCCCTGCGGATGAAGGCCGAAAGGGCTGCGGCCCTTTCGAGCCATCCCGGGGTTTTGGGATGGCCTGGCGCAGGGGAGGGATCCTTTGGGCTTCAAAGGATCCCTCCCCGCTTATTGCTCGTTCTTACCCGTTGCTGTTGAGCCACAGACCGGATTGGTAGATTTCTCCTGTTTCCGCATGGATGGCGATTTCCACCCGGCTGTTCCATTGATCGCCCCAGCCGGGGATCGTTTCCTTCTCCCAGAACTGCACGTACCAATGGGTGGGCTCCGCATCGTCCGAAAGCAGCAGGATGGCGGTGACGGTGAGGCTCTTGGCCCAGGCCGTATCTGTTTCGCTGCTTCCGCCCGCCAGGGCCAGGCATTCCTTCCAGCCGATTTCCAGGGCCTGCTCCTGGGAAATCATGCCCTCCCGGGGCAGGATCACCAGAGCCGTGTCCTCTTCGGCTCTCGGGATATAGGCGGAGCGTATCGCCTGCTTTTCCAGGGGGATGAAGGCCTCCGCGCCGTAGGCCTGCAGCCATTCGGCATACTTGCGCTCCACGTTATCCGCCGTTACGCCTTCCTTCTCCGCCAGGGCCTGGATCTCATTCCAGTAGCTGTCCGGCATCCGGGGATCGTTATGGATCAGGGGTGCGCCGTCGGGGCGATGCACGCCGGGGCAATCGGGGGCGTCATATTCGGCCTGGCTGCCCATAAGCTGCATGTGATAGATTTCGCCTGTTTTCGCGTCCAGGGTGACGCTGCCCGCTATGGGGCCGTCGGGGCGCAGGAAGGTGATTTCCCAGCTGTGAATGCCCTCGCCCACGGAATTGAACCAGAAGCGGCACCCGGCCGGGAGCGCGTCGGCTTCCGCCGCGGAAATGGAGGCGCTGAAGAAATCCTTGATCTGCGCCCGGGCCAGGCGGACGGCCTCCTCCTGCCCGATTTCGTCCGCCGCGGGCAGGCCGGGGAAGGCGCCCTCCGGGCTGTCCAGCTCATGCCAGATCACATCGATGGCCTGGTATTCCAGGGGCCAGAAGAGGGAATCCTCTCCGTATGCGTTTACCCACTGGTTCCACAGCTTCCCGGCGGTATCGCCGTTATAGCCTACGGCCTCCAGCTTTTCCCAGTACCAGGCGGGGAAGCGGCTGTCCCGCCAGAACCAGGGCAGACCGCCGGGCTGGGTGGTGGGATGGGGGGCCAGCTCCGTTTCCGCTGCGGGCGCGTCCGCCCCGTGCAGGGAACGCCACATTTCCTCGCTTAAGAATTGCTGATACCAGTACCGGGAAACGAGGCTGGTATCGCAGGAAAGGATCTCCCCGGTGCGGGCGTCCAGCTGAACGAACAGCCGGTTTCCCTGCCCCGGGGCGGGATTGGCTTTCAATTGCAGCGTGACCTTCCACACCTCCCGCCCGTTCACCCGGATGGCGAGGGCCTCTTCGCCGTACCCGCGGTAGGTATAGTATTCCTGCTCGCCGCAGGCCGCTTTGGCCTTTTGAATGGCCTCCTCCCGGGTGAGCATGGTATCGTCCGGGATCACGTATTCCGTGTTCAGGATGGCGATATCCTTTTCGTGCCAGGTATCGGTGCCCTGCTGGGCCGCCAGCTTTTTCAGCAGCGCCTGTTCCGCCAACATGATTTCGCCGGTGTAGGTCACATGGCCCGTTTCATCCGCATATTGACGGGATACCCGGTTTTCGATGGTATGAACGGGGTCCTGGTCGCCTGCCGCCAGGATGCCGGGGCGCATGACGGCGCTGGTGATTTCCCCGGCGGGGGTCAGGGTGAATTCGTAATCGGCGTGGGCGGTATCCCGCGCCTCATAGCTGATCCACCATTCCCGGACGGTCAGATAGGGAGAGCGCTTATTTTCGTGATAGGTCATGTACCGGGCGTAGAGGGCCTGATCCTCCAGGTTTGCCTGGGGATCGTAATGGGCGCGCACATAGCCGGCGGCGATTTCCAGGGCCCGGGCCTGGGAGATTTCCTCTCCTTCGGGCAGCACGGAATGGATGTAACCGTCTCCCAGGCCGCAGGCGTCCAGCATCTCTTCATACCAGCGCTGCACCTCCAGGGGCCATGCCGCCGGCTGGGGGCCGTATTCCATCTTGGCGAACAGGCGGATCAATTCCTCCTTGTAATAGCCCTTTTCCATGTTGCGGATATAGGCCTCGTCCTCCGGGTCCAGCCGGAGGCCGTTTTCCCTTGCGATGCGCAGAATCTCGTCGATTTCCGTGGGGGTGTAGTATTCCGAGGCGGTGTCCTTTGCCTTGGGGACCATGATCTGCTCTGCGAACTGACCGCCGCTGAGCAGGGCCGCCGCCAGGGCGCTCACCGCCAGCAGGCACAGCACCACCGTCAGCACGAAGCCGACGGATAATTTACTTTTCATGGGCGTTTCCTTTCTTTCCGCGGGCATGGACTGGATCATATCCCGCATTTGCTTTTCAAACGCCGGGGGGATATCGGGCAGCAGGGCATTCATGGCGTCCTGATTCACATGCATGATGCGCTTCATTCAAATATCACCTCCCGATCCAATGACTTGCGAAGCAGCTTCCGGGCCCGGTGGAGCCGGTTTTTGAAGGTGGTAACGGGGATGCCCAGGGCCGCTGCCCCTTCCTTTTCGGAGGCGCCCTGTAAATACTTGAGCATCAGGGGCAATCTGAGGTCCTCCGGCAGGGCGAATATGGCGTCGTACAGATCCTGATAATCAGGGGGCATATCCTCCGTCTTGGGGGGCATATCCACGGGAAACACCCGCATGCGGTGGCGCTGGATGTTGCGGCACTCGTTGACGAGGATGCGGGTCAGATACCAGCGAAAGGCCCCTTCCCTTGCGTTTTCTTTCTTCTCCCAGCCCCGGAGCAGCGCCTGCTGCACCGCGTCCCGGGCGTCCGCGTCGGAGCGCAGGATGCCCAGGGCAATTTTGTACAGCGCGGGCAGCGCCTCCTGGGCGACGCGCTCATATTCCAGGCGATCGGCCATCGTTTGGCCTCCCTTCAAAAACAGTGGAATGAGTACTCATACATAGAAAAGACGCGGGAGAAGCGCGTTTCGTTTGCGAAAATCGGGAAAAAAGAAAAAATCGCCGCCTGATCGGCGGCGAAGAGGGGTGAAGCCTAATCCCGGGCGGCCTGGATATCCAGCCCGGACAGCTGCAGGTATTCGCTACCGCCCGTTTCCGTTACCAGCAGGCGGAAGCAGGCGTATTCCTCCTGGCAATGGACGATGTAGCGGTAATCCCGCCGATCCTCGTCCCAGAAGCCCGGGGTGCCCAGGCGCCAGATTTCCTCCCATTTGGCGTTTTCATCCTTCCGGGCGTACAGGGCGGCGCTTTTCGGGTTGCTGCCGGGGTACTGGGTGTTATCGGCGGCGGTTGTGAGGATAAAGAGCCCGGGGCGGATGGGCGCGGCAGGCTGCCATTCCACCAGGGCCTCCCCCTGGAAGGATACCATCCATTTGGTTTCCGTGTCGCCGTCGAACAGGTTCTCCGCGTCAAAGCCCGAAAGCCCCTTTGTGGCGCTCTGCAGCGCGCCGCCACCGGGTAGGGAAATTTCGGCGGAGGGCCTGAGGGCAAAGTAAACACCCAAAGCGCCCAGGCACAGCACCAGGGCGGTCACAAGGGGCAGCAGCTTTTTCCGGCGCTTTTGCGGCGTGACGGCGGGAACCGGTTTGATCTCCGTCACGGGCAGGCTCTTTTCGCTGTCCGCTTCGGCGTCGGGGGCTTTGCCTTCGTCGCCGCACAGGGCCTTTACCGCCTCCACGATGCGGCGGGCCTCCGCCGCGGTTTCGTCGATTTTCTGTACGGCGATGAGCTGGGTATCGCTGAGGAAATACTCAAATTCGTCCTTCAGGCCTATCTGATCCAATTGGGCGGCGATGATGGTTTTGCGGCGGCTGACGGCCCGTTCCACCTCCTTGGCGACGAATACGGACTCCTGGGCGTCCTTGGACAGCATCAGCACCAGGCAGCTGCAGTTTTTAAGCGCGGCGTTGATGACCTGGGCGTACTGCTTACCCAGGGGGATATCCCCGGGGGCCATCCAGGTTTTCACGCCGCTGCGGTTCAGCAGCTCCCGCATGGCGGTGGCCTCCGCCAGGTTATGGCTGTTGTAGCTGATGAACGCATACCCCATTTGAACGGGCTCCTTTCAAAAGAAAGATCAGAGCGTGCGCATTTTTCGGATCGTTCGTTGATCCAGATATTTCACGAGGAGGACCAGAAGCCCTAAGGCAGCGCAGCCCGCCGCGGCGCCGCCCCAGGCCAGCCAGCCGCTTTTCACGAGGAAGCCTGCGGCCATGCCCAGGGCGCCCAGGATGAACAGGGCCCCCAGCGCGTTCATGACCGCATACTTTATTCGCCGGTACGAAAAGGCCGCTTTCGCCGCCGCCGAAGGATCGTCATAGGGGGCGGCCTCGTTATACACGAAGGGGATGCGATTCTTGGCGGCAAATTTCTCCGCCGGGCCGTTCTGATTCACATAGAAAAGAGGACAGGCCGCCAGGCTTTCGGGGGGAATCAGATGGCCCATAAACACGGCCCTTTTCAGCCCTGCGCAGCCCGAAAATGCGTCGGAGGCGACGCTTTCCACCCCGGGCTGGAAGGTGATTTCCTCCAGGGCGGTGCAGTTTTCAAAGGCCTTCTCCCCGATGCGCACTCCGTCGAAGCGCTTGACCTCCCCGGGGCGGAATGTGACTTCCTTGAGGGATATGCAGCCGGAGAAGGCCCCCGCCTGGATCGCCTTCAGCGACGCGGGGAATATCACCTTTTTCAGGGAAACGCAGCCCTTGAAGGCGTTTTGCCCTACGGTCATCAAGGTGCCCGGGAAAGTAATCTCCTCCAGATCGGTGCAGTTTTCAAAGGCCGATTCGCCGATAACCTGGAGGCAGGAGGGGAAAACGACGGTTTTCAGGCCCGCCTGCCCGGCGTTAGCCCCCTTTTCCACGGCGGTGACGGCGTGATCGAAGCGGAGGATAGCGTTTTCGCTCATAGGGCATTCATCCTTTCCTATATGAAATCAGAAATTGAACAGCGTCACCTGGTTGGTTTCCGCCAGGCCTTCCAGGCAGCCGTGCTCCCGCAAAAGATCCAGCACGGCGCTGGATACCTTGCCCCGGTTTTTCAGGTCCTCCACGGAAATGAAGGGATCATGCCGGGCATCCACGATGCCCTGGGCCGCCGCCTCGCCCAACCCGCCCAGGGCGGTGAAGGGCACCCGAAGGGCCTTGTCCCCCTCGGGAACGAAGCGCTTCACATCGCTCTTATACAGATCGGCGGGCAGGAAGGAAAAGCCGCGGGCCATCATTTCCAGCACCATTTCCAGGGCGGTGATGGCGTCCTTATCCTTTTGCGTGGTCTTTTTCTCCTGATCCAGCTGGTTCAGGTCATGGAGCTTTTTGCGCACCTGATCGATGGGCAAAATCATGGTGCTGGCGTCAAAGCCGTCCCCCCGAATGGTGAAATAGGCCGCGTAGTAAGCCTGGGGGTAATAAACCTTGTACCAGGCCACCCGCAATGCCATGGTGACGTAAGCCGCGGCGTGGCCCTTGGGGAACATGTATTTGATCTTGCGGCAGCTGTCCTCCACCCAGGCGGGCACGTGATGCTCGTGCATGGCCTCCACCATTTCGGGCTTCAGGCCCCTGCCCTTGCGGACGAATTCCATGGTATCGAAGGCCATTTTGGCGGGCACGCCCATCTGCATGAGCTGATTCATAATGTCTTCACGGGTGCACAGGCATTGGGAGAGGGGCACCACGCCCTGGTCGATCAGGTCTTTGGCGTTGCCCAGCCATACGTCGGTGCCGTGGGAAAGGCCCGAAATGCGGATCAGCTCCTGCATGGTGGAGGGGTGGGTATCCTCCAGCATCTGGCGGACGAAGGAGGTGCCGAATTCCGGCACGCCGAAGGTGCCGGTGTTGCATTCGATCTCCTCGCTGGTGACGCCCAGGGCCTTGGGGGAGGAAAACAGGCTCATCACGCCCTGATCGTCCAGGGGGATCTTTTTGAAGTTGACGCCGGTGAGCTCCTCCAGCATATGCAGCATGGTGGGATCGTCGTGGCCCAAGATATCCAGCTTCACCAGGATATCGTGCATGGAGCCGAAATCGTAGTGGGTGGTGACGGTGGCGGATTCGGTATCGTCCGCCGGGTGCTGCACGGCGGTGAACTGGCAGATATCGTATTCCTTGGGCAGCACCACCATGCCCGCCGGGTGCTGGCCCGTGGTGCGCTTGACCCCCACGCAGCCCTGGGCCAGCCGCTCCTTTTCCGCCTCGCTGACGGTGAGGTTCCTTTCCTCCAGGTACTTCAGCACGTACCCGTAGGCCGTCTTTTCCGCCATGGTGCCGATGGTGCCGGCCCGGAACACGTATTCCTCGCCGAAGAGGTCTTTCACATACTGGTGAGCCCGGGGCTGGTATTCCCCGGAGAAATTCAAATCGATATCCGGCACCTTATCGCCCTTGAAGCCCAGGAAGGCCTCGAAGGGGATATCGAAGCCGTCCTTCACCAGGGGATTGCCGCAGACGGGGCAGCTTTTATCCGGCAGGTCCACGCCGATGGTGTAGCCCGGCGGGATATCGAAATCCGCCTTCCGGCAGTGCTCGCAGCGGTAGTGGGGCGGCAGGGAATTGATTTCCGTGATGCCGGTCAAAAACGCCACGAAGGAGGAGCCCACCGACCCCCGGCTGCCCACCACGTAGCCGTCCGCCAGGGATTTTTTCACCAGCTTCTGGGCGATGGAATACAGCGTGCAGTAGCCGTAGCCTACGATGGCGGAAAGCTCCTTGTCGATGCGCTTTTGTACGATCTCGGGCAGTTCGTCGCCGTAGAGCCGGTGGGCGGTGCCGTAGGTAAGGTCCTTGATATCCTGCTCCGCTTCGGGCCAGAAAGGGGAGAAGGTGGTTTTCCCCTCCGGGTGCTTGGGGAACAGGCTCACATCCCCCACCCGGGATGCGATGAGCCTGGGATTTTTGATCACCACCTCATAGGCCTTTTCCTTGCCTAAATACTGGAATTCCTCCAGCATTTCATCGGTGGTCTTGAAATACAGCGGGGGCTGGCTGTCG
>CAJOPV010000165.1 GCA_905236495.1 uncultured Christensenellaceae bacterium | reverse complement strand
TTTGCGACCGTAAAATGAGCGTTTCCGGGCAAACATGCCCGGAAACGCCATTTTACAGCAAATGGATGCAATCCATCGAAAGTCTGTTTACTGACTTTCGATGGCAGAGCATCGACTTGGTCGATGCTCTGAATCCCATGTCGGAAAACCCGACATGGGATCATTTTTGGGTTTATCTTCCCCAGCCGCCTCTGCCGCCGCCGTTATAGCCGCCGCCGAAGCCGCCGTTCCGGGCGCCCCAGCCGCCGTCCATCATCTGGTTGGGAATGGCACTCACCTGCTGACCGTTTACGATGATGGTGCCGCCGTTATACTGGGCGGTGCCGTCGCAGTCAAAGGTGCTGTTGCCGGTGACGCTGACAGTGCCGCCGTTGACAATGATATTGCCGTTGGAATCGATGCCATCCGTATCCCCGGCGCCCATCGCCACGGTGATGTCCCCGTCGTTGATTTCCACGGTGGGGGTGTAAGCGCCGGATTTCCTGGCGGCGTTGATGCCGTCGTCGCTGGCCTGGATATTGACTGTGCCGCCGTTGATCTGGATATAGGTGCCCTCGATGCCCTCCGCCGCTTTGATCGTCAGCGTGCCGCCATCGACCTGCACCACAGAGGTGGCATGGATGCCGTCGTCCCCCGCCTGGATCAAAAGGCTGCCGCCGCCGATATAGACGTAGCCCAGGGTGTCATCCTCGTCGTTTTCGGCGTGAAGGCCGTCCGTGCCGGCAATCAGGTATAATTCGCCTCCCGCGATGCGGATGGAATCGTTGGCCTCGATGGCCTTGGCGGAGGCGGTGACGGCATAGGCGCCGCCGGTGATCTTCAGATCGTCCTTTGCCACGATGCCGTTATCGGCGGAAGAAACGGTGAGGGACGCGGTGCCGCTTAGCACCAGGTCGCACTTGGAAAAGATCACGCCGTCGGTATTGGTGCTGCCGTCGGAGGTGAATTTCCCGGTGACGGAAAGGCTGCTGTCCGCGACGGTAGTAACAAACACCTTATCCGCCGTCTTGGCATAGATCACGGGGAAAGCCGTATTGGTGACGGCAACGCCGTCCAGCACGATCTGCACCTTATCGTCCTCCCCCGCCTCCACATACACTTCGACGTCCCGGGCGCTGCCGGTGAGCACATACACCCCAGCAGCGGTGATATGGATATCCTGCCCGTCGGTTACGGTATAGGCCACAGCGTTCGTCAGGTCGGCCTCCTGTTCAAGATCCCGGCTGGTAAACAGGTCCGAAGCGGCGTAAACAGGGGCCGCCGTTTCCGCCAGGGCGGCGGAGAAGCCAAGGGGGATCGTCAGCGCCAATACGGCGAATACTGCCAGCAGTTTTTTCATCATAGTTTTCATTTCGTAACACCTTCCTTTCCTTGTTACGGCCTGATCTTACAGCCCGAAGCTTAAAAGAAGATTAAATACATTCTGTTTGTGAAAACTATTTTTCCTTTCGGAGGGATAAAACCGTCTGCCCGATCCCGCTGGCGCACAGGCCAAAGAGCAGCCGGCGGGAAATATCGTTGTCGATAAAGTTCATCATGGGGTTGAACTGGTCCAGCACCAGGAAAACCAGGAACATGAGGGACAAAATCACCGTGATATGGCGCAAAAGGGCGTACAGCTTATTCATGGTCGTTCACCTCCGCAATCAGAAGCGCGTCGCTGCTTTCCCTGCCGCCGCCGGAGGGCTGGTTGATGACGGCGTCGTTCCATACCATGATGGAGGAGTTGCCTCCGTCCAGGTTATAGGCGGCGGTGCAGCCCAGATCGTAAAATAATTGACTCAGCTCCGGCAGCGTGATCCCCGCCGATTCGCCCCGGCCATCCACCACCACCATGCAGTAGTGGCCCGGCTCATAATACCCGATGGCGGTGCGGGGATTGGCGGAAATGATGCGGCCCGTGCTGGCAAAGGCGGTCAGGACGCTGCCGTCGGTATCCAGCAGGGCGGGCCCGAAGGTCCAGGTCTGCCAGGCCCCATCAGCGACAGCGTCCTCCACCGTGAAGGCGGAGCCGGGCATCACCCGCATGGCGCCGTCATAATACAGCACGCACACGTCGCAGTCCGTGCGGTTGGCCCGGTAGATCACCCCGTTGCGGATCACCACGCCCTCGTTGGTGTTGCCGTAATAATCCCCGTTGACGGCAATCAGGGCGTTATTGAGGGCCGCCATATCGGTGATGCTGTCCCGATAGCCGCTGCCGTAGGTATCCCTCGCCAGGGCGGATCGGAAGCAGGTGATATCCCGCACGTAAATATCCGCCAGGTAATAGGTGATGCGGCCCATGGTCTCCTCCGTAACGGTGATGGCGATATCCGGGCTGGAATAGCTGTTTTCCGTCGCCACCACCTGATCGGTATAGCGCTCGGCAAATTTCTCGCTGATGGGGGTATCGTCCGTTTCTTCCGCTTCCCCCGCGTCCTCCCCGGTCAGGGCGCTGCCGCCCTTGCCGTTCATGCCGCCGCTGTTTTTGCCGCCCCGGGCAACGGCATCGCCCAGGTCGCTGACGCCGCCGGAGGCCAGGAGCGCCTCGCTGCCCGGCAGCCGGGCGATCTGGCCTGACGCCGATTTGTTGGGGTTAGGGATCACGATGCCCAGGCTTTGCTGCTGCCGGGGCAGCACATGATGAAACAGGGCGAAAATCACCAGCGCGATCCCCGCGCAGAGCACGTCGATGAGCAGATGGCGGAGGATGGGATGATTCTTTTTCTGCATAGCTGAAAGCCTCCTTTCGGGGAAGGATCGGCCCCTTCCCGCGGCAATAGGCTATCGCCGCTGTCTAAAAAATAGCTTAAAAACGGCGGCTGGGAATGAACGAATTGTAAACAATGATGCGTCGATCCCTTCCAAAAATAGCGTTTTTTGGGCGCGGGAACAAAAAACGGTTGAGAAAGCCGCCGGGATGCCCTATAATCAAGGCCATGGGCCGGCGTTCCGGCCCGAGGAAGGAGGAAACGGTCGATGAAGAGGTGGACATGCCTGCTGCTTTCGCTGCTGTTAATGATCCCCTGCGCGGGGCTTTCGGAGGAGGAAAAAATGGGTTTTGCGGACGCTATCCCTGCGGAATACCTGAAGCCCTGCGAGCAAAAGGGCCAGGTGGATCGGATCGCCTATCCCAGCAAGGACTACCTGAAAAACGAAGCGGAGATCACCAAGTACGCCCTGGTGTATCTTCCTTACGGGTACGACCCGGCGGAAAAGTACGACGTGCTGGTGCTGTGCCACGGCATAGGCGGCACGGAGGATGAATGGGGCTTTGGCAAGCCCATCTGCCAGGGGCGAAACGCGGTGGATCATCTGATCGCCAACGGGGATATCCGGCCCCTCATCATCGTGATGCCCAACGGGCGCTCCTGCGCTAAGATGTACGATACCAGCATGGATAACGCCGGGGCCTTTTACGTGTTCGGCAAGGAACTGCGCAATGACCTGCTGCCCTGGATCGACGCCCACTACGCCACCTGGGGCGCGGATACCCCGGATGATCCCGCCGCCGCCCGGGAGCACCGGGCCATGGCAGGCCTGAGCATGGGCGGCATGCAGACCATCAACATCGGCCTGTGCGAATGCCTGGATCTGTTTGCCTGGTTCGGCGCCTTCTCCGCCGCGCCCACCACCAATTCCGCCGCCCAGATCGTGCAGGCCATCAGCCAATGGCCCAATCTGCCCATCCGATACTTTTACAGCATCTGCGGCTTGCAGGATGGGCTGTATTTCGCGGGCTCCGGCGCGGCGAAAACCATCAGCCTCCTCACCGACCGCCTGACGGAGGAAAACTGGCACTGGCAGGAAAGGGACGGCGGGCACGATTTCACCATCTGGAACCTGGGGCTGTATAATTTCCTCCGGGTGTTCGGCAGTTTAGAAACGAGCGAAAACTAAAATGAAAAACGCCGCGATCCGGGGCGCCGAGCAGGCGCTTGGATGGCGGCGTTTTTGCTTTTCCCGATAATTGGCGTTATCCTATCGGAACCCTTCGGTCAGCTTCCCTGGGAAGGGGAGCCAATCACCGATACCTGATAGGGCCCGAATGCCTGTTTCCTCATGCTTCCTCGCTTCCAGCGTCAGCAGATATTGTTTTTTGTCCGCGCCATAGGCGTATCCTCCCAGGCCCCCGCCCTTGGGCACTACCCGATGGCAGGGGATCAGGATGGGAATGGGATTTGCGCCATTCGCCCCGCCCACCGCCCGGCAGGCCCGGGGGCTTCCCACGGCGGCGGCGATTTGCTGATACGTTCTGACTTCACCGTAAGGGATTTCCAGCAGGGCGGCCCATACCTTCCTTTGAAATGGGGTGCCTGCCGGGGACAGAGGCAGGTCGAAGGCCGTCCGCTTCCCGGCAAAATACTCCCGCAGCTGCAATTCTGCGTCCTTGAGATACAGGCCGTCTCGTTCATTTTGCCATGTTTCTTCACAGGCAAACCGAAGGGCGGTGATGCCCGCCGGGCCCTCCTCCAGGCACAAAAGCCCCAGGGGCGAATCCATATAACACCGGGCCCGCCTCTCCATCCGGGCATCCATCATGCCTTCACCTGCCTTCCCTGCGTCCCCAGTATATCAAAAGATGCGAAAAAAGTCTGCTCCCAAACGGTTTTTTTCGCATCTTTTCCGGCGGCGCGCATATCCCTCACGGATCGTCCGGCTCCTCCCTGCCGACGGCCTGGGCTGGGCTGCGCAAAGTGCCGGAATGCGCTATCGGCGGCCTGCTGGAATCTGTGCCGCCGGAAAAAACGTTTTTTTCCTTTTCAGGCTTACACGCCCATGCGCCTGTTTTTCATTTCAGGCCTTGACAGAACTTTGCCCCCGGCGTATAATACCAATCAATCCCCGGAATGACGGAGAACACGTTTCCTTCTCAATGGCCTTTCAGAGAGCGTGCGGACGGTGCAAGCGCGTAAGGACAGGAAGGAGATACCGCCTCCTGACCGGCGGCGGAATGGCGCCCGATACAGCGCCGGGCTCAAGCGGTCCCCTCTGCGGGAGGGGGCAACAAGGGTGGAACCGCGGGCGAAGAAGCAATTCACGCTCGTCCCTTCATTTCACATGACGGGACGGGCGTTTTTCAATGCCCTCCCAGAAGAAAGGCTGGAGGTTGAAAGCCGGAGGCCGGAGGCAGATCACGCCTTAAGCATCGTCTTCCCTTCTCCCTCCGCCCCGACCCCGAATTACAGTATGAGGAGGAGAACCACATGAAAATCATCTACAACGACGGTCACACAGCCGAATGCCCGGAGGAGATGGAGCTGGAGGTGCTGCGCCACAGCGCCGCCCATATCATGGCCCAGGCGGTGAAGCGCCTGTACCCGGGCGCTCACTTCGCCTACGGCCCCGCCACCGAAAAGGGCTTCCACTATGACATCGACCTGGGGGACGTGAAGCTTTCCGACGAGGATCTGCCCGCCATCGAAAAGGAAATGCAGAAGATCGTGAAGGAAAACCTGCCCTTCAAGGTGTATCCCCTGCCCCGGGACGAGGCGGTGAAGCTGATGCAGGAGCGGGGCGAAATCTATAAAGTGGAGCACATTGCCGATCTGCCCGAGGACGCCGTCATCACCTTCTATCAGCAGGGCGAATATATCGATATGTGCGTAGGCCCCCACCTGTGCTACACGAAAGCCCTCAAGGCCTTCAAGCTCATGGGCCTCTCCGGTGCGTACTGGAAGAACGATCAGAAAAACAAGATGCTCACCCGCCTCAACGGCACCGCCTTCCGCAATCAGGAGGAGCTGGCGGAATACCTGAAGCAGGTGGAAGAGGCCAAGGCTCGGGATCACCGCCGCATCGGCAAGGATATGCAGCTGTTTATGACCAACGACCTGATCGGCAAGGGCCTGCCCATGTTCCTGCCCAAGGGCTATACCCTGTGGCAGCAGCTGGAAAACTATATCCGGGATAAGGAAGTCATGCTGGGCTACCAGCACGTGCTCACTCCCTGCGTGGGCTCCGTGAACCTGTACAAGACCAGCGGACATCTGGAGCATTACAAAGAAAACATGTTCCCCATCATGGAGGTGGAGGGCGAGGGCTTCGTGCTCCGGCCCATGAACTGCCCCCATCATATGATGATCTACGGCAACCGGCCCCATTCCTACCGGGATCTGCCCATCCGCATCGGCGAAATCGCCCATGACTTCCGCTTTGAGAAGAGCGGCACCCTGAAGGGCATCGAGCGGGCCCGGCACTTCTGCCAGAATGACGCCCACCTGTTTGTGACCCCGGAGCAGATCAAGGACGAGGTCAGCTGCGTCGTGGACCTGATCTTTGACACCTATAAGGATTTCAACATCAC
>CAJOPV010000164.1 GCA_905236495.1 uncultured Christensenellaceae bacterium | reverse complement strand
CATATGCCGCCTCCTTGCTCAGCTGCCCTGATGCAGCGGCAGTTCCACAATGAAGGAGGCGCCGCTGCCCTCCTCGCTTTCCACCCGGATGGCGCCGCCGTGGAGCAGCACCAGCTGATGCACGATGGAAAGGCCCAGGCCCGTGCCGCCCTTTTCCCGGCTGCGGGCCTTATCCACCCGGTAAAAGCGATCGAAGATATGGGGCAGATTTTCCTTGGGGATGCCGGGCCCGTTGTCGCTGACGGTGAGCAGCGCGTCCCGTCCCTGGCGCTGCAAGGTCACCTTTACCTGGCCTCCCGCCTGGGTGTATTTCACCGCGTTTTCCATCAGGTTATAGATCACCTGGTTCAGCTTGGATTTATCGGCGTACATATCACAGGGATCGGAGAGGGCCAGGATGATCTTCTGCTCCTTCTGATCGGCGATGGGCTGCAGCCGGTGGGCGTTTTCCTTGACGAGCTGGGCGATGGAAAGGTTTTCCCGCGTCAGCTTCACGTTCTGAGAATCCATCTGCACCAGCGTCAGCAGGTCGCTTACGATAGCGCTCAGGCGGTCGATCTCGCTGTTGATATCCGCCATGAATTCGGTGCGCAGCTCCTTATCCATGTCCGGCTGATAGATCAGGGATTCGATCATGATTTTCATGGTGGCGAGGGGGGTTTTGAGCTCGTGGCTGGCGTTGGATACGAACTGATTGCGGCTCTGATCCAGCGTTTCCAGCTTTTCGGACATGGAATTGAAGGCCAGGGCCAATTGGCGCATTTCGCCGCTGCCCTGCACGTTCACCCGGGAGGAAAAATCCCCCTTGGACATCTGCCGGATGCCCCGGGTGAGGCCGGCGATGGGCCGGGTGATGACCCGGGAAAAGATCCAGGAGGAGATCAGCGCCGCCGCAGCCACCAGCACCAGGATCACCGCCATCTGATCCTGCAGCTGATACACGTTCTGCATCATTTCCTGCACCGGGGAGACAAGCAAAAGCACCCCGATGATATCCGAGGCGTGCACCACCCCGGCGGTGCAGTAGCCCACCCAGGAGGCGTTGGTGCGCCGGGCGAAGAGCAGGTGGGAGGTATCCAGCTCCCTACCCGTATCCAGCTCATGCACCCCGTAATCCACGCTTTGGCCCTTTACCAGGATGTTGGCGATCTCCGGGTACTGCAAACGCACCCCCTGCATTTCCCCGTAGGTATCCAGCTGCACCTTGCCGTTTCTGTCCAGCAGCAGCACCCGCCCCCCCAGCTCGCCGCCGGCGGATAAAAGCTGGCTGCGGAGGGAGGCGGTTTCGCTCTGGGCCACGAGGGGGGAGATACGGGAGGCCAGCGTTTCCAGGCTGGAGCGGTCGGAGCGGATCCTTTGCTCAAATAAAGAATCGCCCACCATACTGCTGAGCGATCCTGCCATGACATAGAAAGACAGCCCGACGATTAGAAGAAAGGCGAGCATGATCTGCCAGCGGATGCTGGCGAAAGGGTTCTTAATCCTTATCGGTGAAATAGTAGCCCACTCCCCATTTGGTGAAGATAAACTCCGGCTGGGCGGTGTTCCGCTCGATCTTTTCCCTCAGGCGGCGGATGTGCACGTCCACGGTGCGGGCGTCGCCCATGTAATCGTATTTCCATACCGTTTCCAGCATGGTTTCCCGGCTGAATACCTTGCCCCGGTTGGTGATGAACAGCTGGAGCAGGTCAAATTCCTTGGCGGTGAGGCGCACCTCCTTGCCCCCCAGGGTGACGGAGCGGTTCACCACGTTTACTTCCATATCGTGGACGCGGATGATCTTCTTTTCCTCTCCGGCGGCGGGCTGGGACGCCCGGCGCAGCACCGTCTTGATCCTGGCCTTCACCTCCAGGATGTTGAAGGGCTTTGTCATATAGTCGTCCGCGCCGTATTCCAGGCCCAGGATCTTATCCATATCCTCGCCCTTGGCGGTGAGCATCAGGATGGGCACGTTGCTGCTCTCCCGGATGCGCTGGCACACCTGGATGCCGTCCAGCTTGGGCAGCATCACATCCAGCAGCACCAGATCCACCGGCTCCTCAAAAAATACCTTTAACGCCTCTTCCCCGTCCGCGGCGGTGAGGATCTCGTACCCCTCCTGCTCCAGGGTAAAGCGAAGGCCCTTCAAGATGAGAGGTTCGTCGTCCACCAACAGAATGCGCTTAGCCACTTTGTTTCATCCTTCCTGTGCTTACAGGCAGGGGCATCCGCCCCCATCCTGTCTTTTCCTATTTTACACGCAACGGACACCAAAAATCAAGTGAATTGCAATAATTTCTACACATTTTTGAAGAAAAATATCAATAACCTCGGGAAAAACGTAATATACTTCCCCTTCTTCCGCTCTTTTTCCAAATGAAACGCCTTTTTTCGGGGGCGGAAAATGTATGCCTGTATCCATGCACGTATAAAACGCCCGGCGGGCGGCGGGAAATATCGGCGCGGGGCCGGTTTTTTCCCGCCGTTTGCTTGACAGACAAGGCGGAAAAGCCGTATAATATCGAATTGGAGAAGAAGCGGGAAACGCCCGGTTTCACCGCTGATAAATTAAAAGGAGGCATTATCCCCATGGCAACGAAATTGACGATTGACGGCAATGGGGCCGTCAGCCACGTCGCGTATGCGTTCAGCGACGTAGCCGCCATTTACCCCATCACGCCGTCCTCCACCATGGCAGAGTACGTGGACGAGTGGGCTGCCCAGGGCCGCAAGAACCTGTTCGGGCAGACCGTGCACGTAGCCGAAATGCAGTCTGAAGCGGGCGCGGCGGGGGCCGTGCACGGCTCTCTGGCTGCCGGCGCCTTGACCACCACCTACACCGCGTCCCAGGGCCTGCTGCTGATGATCCCCAACATGTATAAGATCAGCGGCGAATTGCTGCCCGGCGTGTTCCATGTATCCGCCCGCGCCCTGGCTGCCCATGCCCTGAGCATTTTCGGCGATCACAGCGACGTGATGGCCT
>CAJOPV010000163.1 GCA_905236495.1 uncultured Christensenellaceae bacterium | reverse complement strand
GCTTTGCCGCAGCACACGTCTAAGATGCTTACTGCTGCTTCCTTCCGGACCTGACAGGGTTCACACCGCAACATCGCACGGGGCCCGCCAGCCATACACGGCTTTCCTATCATACCCCAAACGGCAGAAAAACGCAAGGGGAAATACAGCACCAAAACAAAAAACGCGCTTGGAAATGCGGGCTGCTCAGAAGGCCAAGTTCTTGTGTTTTTCCATCGCATAGGGTATAATGGAAACAAGACGAGCAGGAAAAGGAGGCGAGGGCATGAGCATTCTATCCGGGCTGCAGAGCGACCCCGTGGGGACGCTGATCCTGCTTTTGTATCGGGCCCCGGCGGTGCTCATCGCCCTGACGCTGCATGAGCTCAGCCACGGGTACGTGGCCCTTCGCTGCGGCGATCCCACGGCGAAAATGCTGGGGCGGCTCACCTTCAACCCCCTTAAGCATCTGGACCCCATCGGCACGGTGTTCATGTTCCTGTTTGGCTTCGGCTGGGCCCGGCCCGTGCCGGTGAACCCCAGGAATTATAAGCATTTCCGCCGGGACGATCTGCTGGTTTCCCTGGCGGGGGTCACCATGAATTTTCTGCTGTTTGTGTTCGCCACCCTGCTCATGGTGGGGGTCAACGAGCTTTTATGGACAGCGGAAACCTGGACGCTGGGGGATCTGACCGCCCGGCAGGATTTTCTGCGGTTCGACGGCTGGAACTTCCGTTCGATCTACAGCGGCATGAATGACCTGTTCATCCGCACGGCGTCCGGGGGCGGGGCGTATTACCTGGAGGGGCTGTACCCGTATCTGAAAACGCCGTGGCTTTTGTATGTGCAAAGGTTCCTGATGAATTTCACGTCCATCAACCTGAGCCTTGCGATCTTTAATCTTTTGCCCATCCCGCCGCTGGACGGCTACCATGTGGTGAACGATATTTTCCTGCGGGGCAAATTGCATATCCCCGCTCGGGCCATGAATACCATAATGATCGGGCTGATGGTGGTATTTTACGCCACCCATTTCCTGTCCGACTGGCTCGGGCAGGCGGTGTATTGGGTGCAGGGCGGCGTGGTGAGCGGCGTCCTGGCGATATTCGGATTGGTGTAAGGAAAGATGGCGCTGACGCTGCATTTGAGCCAGTTTGACGGGCCGCTGGATATGCTGCTCTTCCTGATTGGCAAGGCCAAGATCGATATTAAGGATATTTTTGTTTCCCAGGTGACGGATCAGTATATCCGATCGGTGCAGAATGCCCCGGACCTGGATATGGACGACGCCAGCGCCTTTATCGCCATGGCGGCGACGCTGCTGGAGATCAAGAGCCGATCCCTGCTTCCCAAGCCCAAGGAGGAGGATGAGGAGGACCCGGAGCAGGCCCTGATCCGCCAATTGGAGGAATACCAGCGCTTTAAGCAGATCGCCCAGGACATGCAGGGGTTTGAAAAAGCGGCGGCGCTTATGTACCAGAAGCTGCCGGAGGAATACCCCCTGCCGCCGCCTACCCTGGAATTGACGGGGCTCACCCTGGAGGGGCTGATATCCGCCTTCGCCCGGGTGATGGCCCGGGTGCAGGATGCGGAGGAGGAGCCGGTGCAGTCCGCCCGGCGCATCATCCGGGATGAATACACCGTGCCCCGGTGCACCGCCCATATTTTAAGAAGGCTGAAAAAGGGGCCGGTCAGGTTCGAGGCCCTGTTTTCGCCTCAGCCTACCCGGGATGAGGTGGTGACGCTGTTCCTGGCCCTGCTGGAGCTTTTGCGCCTGGGCCGGGCCGCCGTCACCCAGGAGGGCATTTTCGGGGATATGCTGGTGGAGGCCCGCTCCGGCAACAGCGATACGGAAGGAACGATGGAAATTGATGGATACGCCTGATCTGGCCCATGTGATCGAGGCCATTTTATTCGTCGCCGGGGAGCCGGTGGAAGTGCGTGAACTGCAGCGGGCCCTGGAGGTCACCGAGGATGAGACCCGCCTTGCTATCGACGCCCTGGACAGCGATTACAATTATCACCGCCGGGGCATCTGCTTAAAGCGCTTCGGCACCCACATCCAATTATCCACCCGGGCGGAATACGCCCCCTATGTGGAGCGGCTTTTGCAGCCCATTCAGAAGCAAAGCCTTTCCCAGTCCGCCATGGAGACACTGGCGGTGGTGGCCTATCGCCAGCCGGTGACGAAGCTGGAGATCGAGGCCGTTCGGGGCGTCAAGTGCGATTACTCGGTGCAGAGCCTGGTGCATAAGGGGCTCATCCAGGAGGTGGGCCGCAAGGAGGCCCTGGGCCGTCCCATCCTCTACGGCACCACCGACGCTTTCCTGTCCCACTTTGGCCTGCGCACCCTGGAGGAATTGCCCCAGCCCCCGGAGGAAAACACCGACGGAGCAGAGGAAACCGATCCGCTGGTGCCTTAGTTGACAGCCATTCATTGATGCTACCTCAGGAAATGGTATTTACTATCTGTGATAGTCTAAAGGCTTCCCTTTTAGGGGAAGGCATATCAATCCGTTGCTTTTGTAAGAAGATCGTCCCGTATAACAAAAATATGAAATGGGAGGAAATACTGTATGAAGCGCGCCATTCTGATCGTGCTGGACAGCGCAGGGGCGGGGTATCTGCCGGACGCGGCGCAATTCGGCGACGAAGGGGCCAACACCATCGGTCATATCGCCGAAAGGATGGATTTGAAGATCCCCAACATGCTGGCCCTGGGCCTGGGGGAGCTGCCGAACCTGCATTTGACCCCGGCGCAGGGGGCCGGCGCTTACGGGCGGGCCATGGAAAAATCCGCCGGGAAGGATACCACCACCGGGCATTGGGAAATGGCGGGGGTGACGGTGAAGGATCCCTTTCCGTTGTATCCCGACGGGTTCCCCCAGGACGTGATGGACGCTTTTGAAGCCGCTATCGGCACGAAGACCCTGGGCAACAAGCCCGCCTCCGGCACCGCCATTCTGGATGAGCTGGGGGAGGAGCACATGCGCACCGGGTATCCCATCGTTTATACCTCCGGGGACAGCGTGTTTCAGATCGCCGCCCATGAGGAGGTGATCCCCGTCGGCAGGCTGTATGAGATGTGCGAAATCGCCCGCAGCCAGCTGCAGGGCAGGCATGGCGTGGGCCGCGTCATCGCCCGGCCTTTTATCGGCAGCGGCAAGGGGGCCTTCCAGCGCACCGGGGGACGGCGGGATTTCTCCCTGGAGCCTATTGGGGATACCATCCTGGACGTACTGAAGGACGCGGGCTATGATACCCTGGGGGTGGGCAAGATCGAGGATATCTTCGCCCACCGGGGCCTCACCGCCAGCAACCACGCCGCCGGGAACCCCGCCTGCGTGGATGCGGCGCTGGCCTATATGCAGCGGGATTTTAACGGCCTTTTGTTCGTCAACCTGGTGGATACCGATTCCATTTACGGGCATCGACGGGACGTGGAGGGCTACGGCAGGGCCCTGGAATACTTCGACGCCCGGCTGCCGGAGTTTTATCGGCTGATGGGGCCGGAGGACCTGCTCATCATCACCGCGGATCACGGCTGCGACCCCGCCTTCAAGGGCACCGATCACACCCGGGAATACGCGCCGCTTTTGATCTATCGCAAGGGCATGCGGGGCCAGCATCCCATCGGCACCCGGGCCACCTTTGCCGATACCGCCGCCACCATCGCGGAATACTTTGGCCTGCCGCAGCGCTTTGGCGCGGAATCCTACCTGAAGGAGATCGAGGCCGGATGTGAGCCTGAAATGAAGCGCATCCAGCGGGCCGCCGATGCGGTGGAGGCGACGCTGGGCCGGGCGGATATCGCCATCGTGCTGGGCAGCGGCTTGGGAGACTTTGGCAGGGATCTTAAGAACACCAGGGAAATCAGCTATGCTGATATCCCCGGCTTTCCCCGGGCCACCGTGGCAGGCCATGCGGGCAAGCTGATCGCCGGGGAGCTGGCAGGCAGGAAGGTGCTTTTGATGAGCGGGCGGTTCCACAGCTATGAGGGCCACCCCCTGCAGGACGTGGTGCTGCCCGTGCGGGTGATGCGGCGCCTGGGGGTACAGAAACTGATCCTCACCAACGCGGCGGGGGGCGTGAATATGGGTTTTGCCGCCGGGTGCCTGATGCTGCTGACGGATTTCATCAATCTTTCCGGCAAAAATCCCCTGACGGGGCCCAACCTGGACGCTTTCGGCCCCCGGTTCCCGGATATGACCAACGCCTACGACCCGGGCCTGCGCCGCTTGGCTCTTGGCTGCGCCGAAAAGCTGGGAATCGGATTGCGTCAGGGCGTATATTGCTGGATGAACGGGCCTGCCTATGAGACCCCTGCCGAAATTCGCATGGCGCGCACCCTGGGGGCTGACGCGGTGGGCATGTCCACCGTGCCGGAGACCATTGCCGCCCGCCATTGCGGGATGCAGGTACTGGGCATTAGCTGCATCACCAATCTGGCTGCCGGGGTGAAGGATCAGCCCATCAGCCATGAGGAGGTCATGGAAATGGGCCGCCGCGTCCGGGGCGATTTCGCCGCTTTGCTGACGGAGATCGTTAAAGAAATGGAATAAACGAAAATGCGGGGGACCGCTCTTTGGAGCCCAGAGAACGGTCCCCCGTAAATTTTTTTCCGTAATTGTTTTAATATGCGTTATTCTCGCGGTTGAGGTCGTCGATTTCCTGCTTGTTCATCAGGCGGGTGCACTTGGGGCAGGCGGTGAGGCCGGGGAACTGATCGTTCAGATCTTTATAGGTGATGGGGGTCAGGGGCAGATAGCGTTTGCTGACGCTTTCACAGTTCTGATCCTCATGGTAATAACGCCCGTTGTTGGGGTTGTAGTAAAGCTGGGTTTCATCGTCGGGGTAGTTGAAGCGGCGGCCCGTATCGTCCCAGATCCAGACCTTGGTATTCACTTTAATATTGTTAAACAGCCATTCCATATTCTGGCCCTGGACGTTTTTATCGTTCTGCACCCGCACGCAGCCGTGGCTGGCCTTCTTGCCCAGGACGAGCCGGGTGAGGGAATAATCCCGGTCTTTCTTCGGCGTTTCCGCCGTACCCTTGAAGGGCACCTCGTGAATGGCGCAGCCGCCGTTGATGCGCATGCCGAAGGGGCAGTACAGATTGCCTGCCTGGAAACCGCCCATGCGGCTCACCATCAGGAATTCCCCGGCGGGGGTCTCGTTCCAGGGCTGGGTGGCGGTATTCTTGCCGGTGGAAACCAGCAGCTCCCCGATGATATGGCCTTTCTTAAAAATATACATGGTCTGGGTCAGCTTATCCACCAGCAGGGCGTAATCGTTTTTGGGGGTAATGGTTTTGAGCAGGGAGGTCTTTACGTATCCCTGAATCAGGTCGTCCGTCACGCCGTAGCCGGGCCGGGAGCCGCACAGCGGGCCGTAGGAGGAGTTATACGCCTCCACCAGCGTCCAGCCGTCGTCCCGGGTCTCCAGCACATGAAGTCCCTGGGAGGCGTAGGTGATTTCGCCTACGATGTTTTCCTTGGAGTCGTCTTTATCCGGCGTTTTGCGCAGGGGATATACCTCCGTCTGGTTGCCGGTGATGACGGTGATGGGCTGCATCATCAGAGCCCAGATCGCTTCTTCATCCAGAAAACCGATGGGCTGGGACCAATAATCCTCTCCCTTGGGCTGGGCCTCCGCTTTGCTGGGCACCACGATGGCGGGGGTAGGCTGGGGCGTGGCGGAAGGAATGGGGGATGGGGTCAGCCGATCCACCACAGCCAGGGATAACTGTGCCGGGTCGCCGCAGGTGCCGTCCAGATCCGCCAGGGAAAGCTGGATTTCGTACCGCCCGTGGGGGAGGCGCTTGCCGCCGATGAGGCCGTCCCAGGAAAAATCGTTTTCTCCCGCCTCCACCGGCACGTCCAGGATGATGCGCCAGGCGCCGCTGTCATCCTTCAGGCGGACGGTGAGGCTGGAAGCCATATTGGCGGTGAGGAAGATATGCCATTCCTTGCCATCCTCCAGCACGTTATCCGTGCGCAGGGACAGGAACTGGGGGCACTCCTCACCGATCTGAAACATACGCTGGTCGCTGTCGCCGTTCAGGGTCACCCGCAGCGCGTACTCCCCGATCATCAGGGGATAGCCGTCGTCGCCGCAGCCGTCCCAGGTCAGATGATTGACGCCCCGGTAGGCGTTCATTTTTGCCCGGATCACCGCGGCGACGCTGCCGTCGCTGCGCAGGGCCTCGATGCGGGCTTCCCCATCCTCCGGGGCGTAGAAGCTGATCCTTTCCGCCAGGCCGGGGTGGATTTCCTGGGGCGCCACAGTAAAGACCGTCCCCTCCGCCAAACCGGCAAGGGGCAGCCAGAACAGGGCCAGCACCAGGAAACAAAGCTTCCGCATCATCCATACCTCGGGTGAACTTTTCTTAATAGATATGATACCACATTTTCCAATGAAAGAAAAGGAAAATTATTTGCAGCGCCAGGGCGATCGCTTATTGCGATATTGTGAACAATTTATTGTGAAATTCATAATTGTCGTAATATTATCGCAATAACGATGCCCCAGG
>CAJOPV010000162.1 GCA_905236495.1 uncultured Christensenellaceae bacterium | reverse complement strand
CAGGCGCTCCTCACGCTGGCTGCCGCCGATCAGCTCACCGATGCCGGGCACCAGGATATCCACGGCGGCGACGGTCTTTCCGTCGTCGTTCTGGCGCATGTAAAAGGCCTTGATGTCCTTGGGATAGTTATAGACGCATACCGGGCAGCCGAAATGCTCCTCCGCCAGATACCGTTCATGCTCGGTCTGAATATCCATGCCCCAGTGCACGGGAAAATCGAATGCTCGATCCGCCTTGAGCAGGATATCGATGGCGTCGGTGTAGGAGACCCTGGCAAAGCGGCTGTTCACCACCTGCTGAAGCCTTTCGATCAGGCCCTTATCCACAAAGCTGTTCAGGAATTCCATTTCCTCCGGGGCCTTCGCCAATACGTCGGCGATGACGTATTTGAGCATATCCTCCGCCAGGGCCATATCGTCGTCCAGATCGGCGAATGCGATCTCCGGCTCGATCATCCAGAACTCGGCGGCATGGCGGGGAGTATAGGATTTTTCCGCTCGGAAGGTGGGGCCGAAGGTATAGACGTTGCGGAAGGCCTGGGCGAAGCATTCCACGTTCAATTGCCCGGAAACGGTGAGGTTTGCGGGACGCCCGAAGAAATCTTCCTTATCGTTGACCCGGCCCTGCTCATCCCGGGGCAGGTTGTTTAGGTCCAGGGTGGTGACGCGGAACATTTCGCCCGCGCCTTCGGCGTCGGAGGCGGTGATGAGGGGCGTATGCACATACACAAAGCCCCGCTCCGCGAAGAAGGCATGGATGGCCTGGGCCGCCAGGGAACGGATGCGGAACACGGCGCTGAACAGGTTGGTGCGGGGCCGCAGGTGGGCCTGGGTGCGCAGGTATTCCACGGTATGGCGCTTCTTTTGCAGGGGATAGGCGGGATCGCTGAGGCCCACGATCTCCACCTTTTTGGCCTTGATCTCAAAGGGCTGCTTCATTTCAGGGGTCAGGGCCAGGACGCCCGTCACCCGGATGGCGCTGCCCAGGGTGATCTTGACGACCTCCCTGAAGTTATCCAGATCCTCTTCGCAGACGATCTGGACGTTCTTAAAGAAGGTGCCATCGTTGAGCTCGATAAAAGCGAAAGCCTTGCTGTCCCGCAATGTGCGCACCCAGCCGGATACGGTGACCGCCGTTTGATCCTGAGGCGTTTGACGGAACAGCTGGCGAACGGAATAGTTCATGGGAAGTACCTCCAAGCGATAAAAATTTGATTTTGTCTATTTGCCCAGCATGGCGGCGCCGATGATGCCGGCCTCGTTGCCCAGGCTGGCAATCTCCAGCCGGGGGATGGGCAGGGCCTTGAAGATCTGATACCGGGGCAGCAGGGCCCGGACAGAATCCAGCAGGAATTTCCCCGCGTGGCTGACGCCGCCGCCCAGCACGATCACATCCGGGTCCAGGAAAGCGGTGATGTTATTGATCGTCAGGGCCAGATAATACACGAAGGAATTGAATACCCGAAGGGCGGGCGCATCACCTTCCTTCGCGGCGTCGATCACCAGCTTCGCGTTGACGCGCTCGGGATCGCCGCCCGCCTTTTTCAGGATCAGGCTGTCCGGGTAGGCCTGGCACTCCTGCTTCGCCATGCGGATCAGGGCGGTGGCGGAGCAATAGCGCTCCACGCACCCGTTATTGCCGCAGGTGCAGGGCACGCCGTCGGGCACCAAGGTCATATGCCCCATTTCTCCGCCCCGCCCGTGGGCTCCGTTCCAGGCCTTGCCGTCGATGACGATGCCGCCGCCCACGCCGGTGCCCAGGGTAATCATCACGCTGCTGTGGCACCCCTTGCTGACCCCGGCATAGCTTTCCGCCAGGGCAGCCACGTTGGCGTCGTTGCCGATGAAGACGGGAATGGAGAAATACTTGCCCATTTCGGCGGCCAGGGGCTCGTTGAACCAGCCTAAATTGGCGCAGTTGAGCACCACGCCCCGTTCATCCGCCACACCGGGAATGCCGATGCCGACGGAATGCACGTCCTTTTCAGTGAAGCCCCCCTGCTTCATCACGCGGATGACGCAGCCCGCCATGTCCTTCACGATCTCGGTGAAGGGGCGCTGAGCCAGGGTCTTGACGGAGCATTCGGCCAGGATCCTGCCTTCTTCATCCACCGCCCCCACGGCGATGTTGGTGCCCCCCAGGTCAATGCCGATATATACCATGCCCATTCCTCCTTTGTGAGCGGAAAAATTATTTGCTGCTGTTCATCAATTCATTCAGCCGCCGATCCAACTCCTGGGCGGCGGAATAGCCCAATTGCTTCAAGGAGAAATTCCGGGCCGCCACCTCGATGACTACCGCCAGGTTGCGCCCCGGGCGCACGGGCAGCACCAGCTGGGGCACCCGCACATCCATAATGGTAGTGAAATCTTCGGAAAGGCCCAGCCGATCGTAGGCCTTGTTTTCCTTCCAGTTTTCCAGGTGGATCACCAGATCAATGGATTTGCTCATCAGCACGGCGCTGATGCCGTACATGGCCTTGATATCGATGATGCCGATGCCCCGGATCTCCATGAAATGCCGCACCGTTTCGGGGGATTCGCCGATGAGGCGATTATTGGTGATGCGGCACACATCCACCACGTCGTCCGCCACCAGCTGGTGCCCGCGCTTGACCAGCTCCAGCGCCGCTTCGCTTTTGCCTACGCCGCTTTCCCCGGTAATCAGCACGCCCACCCCATACACATCCACCAGTACGCCGTGGAGCGTGGATCGGGGGGCCATGGCCCGGCTCAGGTAATTCATGGCGTTCACCACGAACCGGGTGGTGACCGTCTCGGTGCGCAGGATATATACGTTATGGGCTTTTGCCAGCTCCAGGATATCATCCTGGGGCATCATGCCGCGGCACAGGATCACGCAGGGGATGGGATAGGAAAAATAGGCCTCCAGCCGCTCCCGCCGGGTCTCGTCGGACAATTGCTCCAGATAGCTCATTTCCGTGAGCCCCACCACCTGCGGACGCTCGTAGGCGAAATGATCGTAAAACCCCACGAACTGCAGACCGGGGCGGTTCATTTCCTCGGAGATGAGCTCCCATTCCGTTCTGGTGCTGGGAGAGAGCACCTGCAGCTGCAGGGCGTTGATGAATTCCTTGGCATTGACGAGCATGGCATTCCCTCCCGTGACTACAAAATCCTTTCGTCATTATACCGCCTTGCCGGTGAATTTGCAAGGCCGCCTCACCGATCCGAGGGGGCCGGCACGAAGGGCTGCAGGGCGCCTGCGCCTTCCACGTAGGGAGAGAGCTTCAGGCTCCGGGGCTGGGTATCCCGCTGGATGGATCTGAGCACCGCGGCGGCCTGGCTGCCTTCCACGGGATAGGGCTGATAATCGTTATAATTGGTATGCCCGGATATATGGCAGGGGATCAGGTTCAGCTGGTGGCCCAGGTAGGCGCCTTCCTCGTCAAAGGAGAAGGTGAACTGGGCGATGGCTGTGCCGATGACGGATTCCCCGGCGTGATTCTGCCTGATTTCCGGGTTGCCGCCGAATACGAAGTTGCCCAGGCTCCACAGGGTAGTGCGCCCGTTTTCCACCCGCATGCCCTGGAGGGTGTGGGGATGGTGACCCACCACCACGTCCGCCCCGTAGCGGATGAAGGAATTCGCCATGGATTCCACATAGCCGGTATCATGGAGCACGTCGTATTCCACGCCTCCGTGCAGGATGCCCACAATGGCGCTGCAGCCCGCGTCCTTTAAGCCCTGAAAGCATTGCTGGGTCTTTTCCCGGTTGCCCCAGTATTCCCCGATGTAGGCGGATACGAAGCCGAGCCTGATCCCGTCCTTTTCAAAGATATAGGTGCGGGATTCGTTGCTGCTGACCCCGAACCAGGGGATGCCCGCCGCGTCCAGGGTGTCAATGGTGGATTGGAAGCCGTAAATGCCGTAATCCAATACATGGTTGTTGGCAAAGCTCACCGCATCCACCCCGCCCTGGCGCAGGATATCCACGTAGGAGCAGGGAGCGCGGAAATTGTATTTCTTATCCGCCTTATTGGCGTCATGCTCGTAAAACACGCTTTCCAGGTTGACGACGGTAAGATCGTCGGCATCAAAAATTTCCTTCACCATGGCGAAGGGATAGGCCATCCCCTCCCGCTGGATCACGGCCTCAAAGCCTTTTTTGGTATCCAGCCGCTGGGAATCGGTGCAGCCCAGGGTGCAGTCCCCCGTGAAGGAAACCACGATCTGATGCGGGGCTTCGTAATAGGCGGGGGAATCCTCCGCCAGGGAGGAGGGCAGCAGCGACATGAGCAAAAGAAGTGCCGTCAGCAATCGAATCATGGGAGGCTCCTTTCCCATTTTGCGTTATGCCTATGATACCGCGAAAAACCTTTGCCTGTCAATGCGCTCCGGGGCCTGGCATGCAAATAAAAATGGAAATTTACAAAAGGATTTATTACAAATCTATTGCATTTATGAGGATTATTCGTTACAATATAAGATGTTTCTTTGTAGTTATGCTGTACCCCCAGGGAAAGGATGAGAGCGTTGACCGAATTTTTGAACAGCCTGGCGGAAAACGCCGCCGATTTTGCGATTTATTGCGCCATTGCCCTGGTGGCCCTCATCGGCGTCACCAAATGCGTGCTGCCCGTATCCCGGGGCGCCCGGCGGCTCAGGCGGGGGATCAGGCTATTGGAAACCAACACCGGGGAAGGAAGGCCCGTCTGGCAGGATGTGATGTTTTTAGGGAAAGAGCTGCAGGGCCCCTGGCGGCGGTTTTTGGTGAACGCGGAGCAGTTGGACGCCCGGGGCTTAAACTGCAACGTGGGGGATTATATCAACGACGATTCGGTGATCTATTCCGCCGGGCATGAGCAGCTGGCGGAGGTGGTGCCAAGCCTGCTCACCTCCCTTGGCATCCTGGGCACCTTCATCGGCCTCATGCGGGGCCTGGGCGGGTTGGATGTCAGCGACGCTGCGAAGACCATGGAAAGCATTCCCCAGATGATCGGGGGCATGACCTTTGCTTTTATGACCTCCATCGCCGGCATCGCCTGCTCGCTGATATTCAACATGCTCAGCCGCATGGCTCACGGCAGCGCCACCCGGGCCATCGATGAATTTCACGACGCATTTTCCGATCTGGTGATGCAAAAGCCCCTGGAGGACAACGTACAGATCATCTGCCAGCAGGAGGACAGGAGCGCCCTTCTGCGCCGCCTGTCCGCTGACATGGGAGCCCGGGTCAGCGATGGCATCGTCAATAGCGTGGAGCGTTCCCTGGCCCCGGTGACCCAGAGCATGAACAGCTTTATCCTGGGCCAGACCCAGGCCCAGATCGACGGGGTGGCAAACATCGCAAGCCAGTTCGTCACCCAAATGAACCGGGCTCTGGGCGGGCAGTTTGCGCAGCTTGGGCAGACCCTGTCCCAGGTCAATCAGGCCCAGGCGGTATCCTACGAATCCATGGAGCGCACCATGGCGGCGGCGGGGCAGATACTGGACGGCATGCGCCACGTGCAGGACGTGACGGAGCGGGTGATGCAGCGGTTTGAAAGCTACATCGGCACCATCCAGCAGGCCCAGCAGACCGGGGACGAATTCGT
>CAJOPV010000161.1 GCA_905236495.1 uncultured Christensenellaceae bacterium | reverse complement strand
GAGGAACAGCGCGAGGCCCCAGCCCTCCTTAAGGGCGTCGCCCGACCAGGCCGTCAGTCGGTTCAGGCGGCTGTTGCCCGCCCAGGACTGCAGCACCCCCGAATCGCATAAAAGCGTGCCGAAGCCCTGCCCGCACAGGATATGATACCAGGGGCTGGGGGCGGGGGACAGCACCCAGTAATCCCCGTTTTCGGCAAAGCCGCCGAAGGCATTGAAGCCAAGCAGCGCCGGGGAAGGGGCGGGGACAGGAGCGCCCAAACGCAGGGCCGCTTCCTTGGGGGGCGGCAGGCGCAGGGCGTTCAATTGGGCTTGCAGGGAAAGCCCGCTTTTGAGGGCCAGGCCGGCAAAGCCCGCCAGCTTTTCCGCCTGGGCGTCGCTGCCGGAGGCGATATGCACCCCGCCGGGCAGGGCCAGATAACCCCGTTCCGTACTGGCGGCGAGCAGATTGGTTACCGCGTCCCGGCAGGGGCGCAGGTATTCCCCCTCCTCCGGGCAGAAAAAGAGCAGGTCCGTCCGGATCCCCTGCAGCCGCAGCCACCCGTGGAGCTGCAGGGCCCTTCGGATCAGGGCCGGATCGGGCCGGGGGGAGATGCGGGCCAGGATCAGGGGCAGATCGCCGGAAACGCCGTACTGCCACAGCACGGATTTTTGCCGGGCGGGAAGAAAAGCCTGGTGAGGCTGATCGGTAAAGAGGGCCGCCCCCAGCGCCTGCTGGCAGGCAAAGCAGCTTCGCCCGTCCATGCGCAGATGCCGCAGGGTCATGCGGGGCTGCACCGCCGCCAGGGAAAAGGCCGCCCGGGCCCGGGCAGGGGAAAGGAGCCCCTCCTCCGGCTCCCGGCCGGGGGGCGAAAACAGGGGGAGGAAATACACGGCGGCCTCCTTGCCCGGCTCCACGCGGAGGGACAGGCGCAGGCTCAGGCAGGGGGCGATCACGTCCCCGGTGCGGAAGGCGCAGCTTTCCGGGGAGGCAAGCAGCTGCTCCGGCTGGGCGTAGGTGCCCCCTCTGCCCAGGAACAGCGCCCGGTCCCCCTGGCGGCACAGGGCGGCCCCGTCCCCCACGGCGGCGTGATAGATCAGGGGGATCTCCGCTTCCTTTTCATCCCTTGGCAGCCGCCTGGAAACCAGGCCCCGCCGCCCCCAGGGCTGCACCCGGACGCTCAGATCCCGGAAGTTGGGGTGGGCCCTGTCGTCCCGGAAGGGGCCCTGGGCGATCTCCAGGAAGGATACGGCCTCCGCTTCCCGGACCTCCCTGCCCGTGTTTTCCGCCTGCAGGGCGGCTACCGCCATGCCGCTGACCGGGTCCACGCAGCAGCAAAGGGTAACGCGCAGCCCTTCAAACACCGTCTGATACCGCACGGCTCCCGGCTCGAACACCGCTTTTCCCCGCACGGCGGGGCGGCAGAACGCCCCCGTTTCCTTGTCCCGCAGGTAAAACTGGGGGCCGGTCTGGGCCCCGGCCTGGGGGTCGAACCGGGTGGCAAAGATATCCCCCCGGCGCAGGAAGCCCTGGCCTCCCTCCGTCAGCACCCACAGCGTGCCCCTGCCGCTTAAGGCCTGGGCGTCCAGGGGCAGCCCCAGCCGGGCGGGGCGGTGCAGCGGCCCCGGATCGGCGCTTTCCCGCCGGGGCGGGGGCAGCGGAACGCGGCGGAAAGCCCGGCGGGGGGCCTTTTCCCACAGAAGGCAGGCATGGGCCCTGTTTTCCGGCGGGGCCATGAAGGCCCGCACCAGGGCGCCTCCCGTCAGGGCGTTGCACAGGGCGCACAGGATCATGCCCTGGTGGTGGGCCATGTGGCTCTTTACCACGTGCGGGCCGCCCTCCACCCGGGAGGGGGTATAATCGGCTGCCTCGAAAAAGCCGTGATCATCCGCCCAGGAGAGGCGGCGCATCCGGGCCATGTTTTCCCCCGCCGTCCGGGGGAAGAAGGGAAGGGCCAAGAGCGACGCATAAGGGGCCACCACCTGCCCGGCGGTATCCGGGGACAGAGCCAGGGCGGGCAGGCCGAAGGCCTTGTACTGGTAATTCATGTCCGGGTCAAAGGCGTAATAGCCGCTTTCGCTGACGCCGAAGGGCCGCTTGCCCGCATCGTTTATCTGGGCCCTCACCGCGCAGCGGCAGCCCTCTCCCAGCAGCGTGCCGGATATCAAGGGCATAAGCAGGGCGGGCATCAGGTATTCAAACATGGTGCCGCCCCAGGAAAGCAGCGCGGGGCCGCTCCCGGCCCGGGCCACGGCCCGGTTCAGCCGCTGCCAGTGCCGAAGCGGCGCCTGGCCCTGGGAAACGGCGATGAAGGAGGTAAGCCGCGCTTCGCTGGCAAGCATATCGTAATGGGCGGCGGTGGGGCGGGAGGCCGCGGCGTCGTACCCAACGAAAAAGAGCTGCCGCTTTTCATCGTACAGGGCGGCAAAATCCATGCGCTTTGCCAGGGCGTCCATCCGCTGGGGCAGGGATCGGGCAGCCTCCGGCAGCTCCTCCAAATGGGATCGGCAAAGCTGGGCGCAGCAAAGCAGGCACCCCGCCAGGTTGCCCGAATCCACGGTGGAAATGAACGCGGGGGCCAGGGGCGAAAGAGACGTTAGATCATACCAGTTATAGAAGTGGCCCTTCCAGGTCTTGAGCTTATCCAGGGCGGAAAGCGTGTCTTCCAGGCGGCGGCTCATCTCCCCGGCGGTGATGAGGCCCAGCTCCCGGGCGGCGCAGCAGGAAAGCAGATACAAGCCGATGTTGGTGGGGGAGGTGCGCAGGGCAGCGCCCCGGTCCGGGTCCTCCTGCACGTTATCCGGGGGCAGGTGGGCGGTGGAAGCGTTCACCGTATCGGCAAAAAACCGCCAGGTTTCCCGGGCCAGGGTCCGGGCGGTTTCACGCAGGGCGGGGGTCAGCGGCCGGGGGGCGTCGGCGGGCCCGTCCAGATAATGCAAAAGCAGCGGCCCCGCCGCCCAGATCATGCCCCCTAAGGCCCCGGGCCAGAAGCCTCCCGGCAAAAGGGAGAGGGCCATCATCCCCGCTCCGCACAGGGCCTGGAACAGAACGCAGGCAAGGGGCGGGTCGCCGGTGGCGTCCGCCTGGGCTGCCGTGACCCAGGAAAGCAGGTTTTTGCGGCTTACGAACTGGCGGTACAGCGCCCGGAAGATCCCGTCCAGGCAGGTGAGGGCCTTGCCGGGCAGGAAAAAGAACCGGCTGAGCATGCCCCGCAGGGGCCAGGGCAGGGCAAGAGGGATCAAAAGAGGCAGGCGAAATACGCCCAGCAGCAGCAGCGCCGCCCGGGCGGCGGGGAGCAGGGAACGGCGCAGGTTATCCCAAATCTTATGCCGGGACAAAAGGGAAAGCCGCCGATCCCAAAGGAAGGGGAAAAGCTGCCAATCCCCCCGGGTCCAGCGGTGCAGACGCTTCTGCCAGCCGGACAGGTGGGCGGGGTGCCCGTCGAAGAGGGTGATATCCGAGGCGAGGGCGCTGCCCGCGATTTCCCCTTCCATCAGGTCGTGGCTCAAAAGCCGCCCCTCCGGCAGCCGCCCTTCCAGCCTTTGCAGCCAAATTTTCGGCTCGTAGATCCCCTTCCCCACGAAGGAGCCCGCCCCCAGCACGTCCTGATACACGTCCTGGACGGATAAATGATACGGGTCCGCCCCGCCCCGGCCTCCCAGGATCTTCTGGACGCGGGTCTTCACGGTGTCCGGGGCCACCTCCATCCGGGGCTGGATCACCGAAAGCCGGCCCTTTTGCAGGGGATGCTCCATGGCCCCCACGAATTCCCGGGCGGCCTCCGGGGGCAGGAAGGTATCCGCGTCCAGGGTGATGACGTAGGCGAACCGATCCTGCAAATATGCCGGATCGCAGGAGGAAAAAACGAAGCGGTCCGGGCAGCGGCCCTCCGTCAGCAGCCGGTTCAGCGCCTCAATGGCCCCCCGCTTCCGTTCCCTGCCCATGAAACGGCCCTGGCTTTCGTTCCATTGCCGGGCCCGGTGCAGGTAATGAAACCCGCCGCCAAAATGCCCGTTCAGCGCGGCGATGGATTCCCGGGCGGCCCGCAGGATCTCCTCATCCTCCGCTTCCCTTTCCCCATCGCTGTCGGCAAAATCCGCGAGCAGGAGGAATTCCAGGCAGGGGTCCTTATCGGCGCAGCGCAGCACCGCCAGATGACGGCAGGCCTGCATGGCCTGACGGCGGGAGGTGAGCAGGGTGGGCACCGCAACCAAGGTGCGGGTCTTTTCCGTCAGGCGGCGGAAGCGCAGCCGGGGCAGCATCCGGGCGGGAAAGCGGCGGCGGAGCAGGGCATAATACAAAAGCCGTGCGATCTCGGAAAAGCACAGCGCCCCGGGCAGCGCTGCCCAGAGGGGCGCATAAAGCAGCAGGGCCAGGAATGCCGCGGCGGCGCTTCCGTACAGCGGCAGCACGAACAGCCGCTGCCGGGCGGCGGGGGTAAGGGACCGGGCCCGGCCTCCCAGGGCCCGGATGATCTCATCCGGCCTTTCCGTCAGGTAATAGCCCGCCTGCCCCGCCGCCCCTTCCCTGCCGGAGGCCAGAGCCAGGGCGGTCTGCGCCGCCCGGCTTTCCGTCACGCGGCATTTCCTTGCGATCCGGGCGGCGCATTCCAGGTAATACCGGCGGCTGGGGGCGTCCATCCGGCGGAAGGTCTCCTCCTGCCGAAGGAGGGCGGCGGCGGCGCTGAGCCTTTCCGAAAGCCGATGAAAGGGCAGGCGGCCCATCTTTTCCAGGGAAAGGACGAGGCGCTGGGCGGCAAGGCCCTCCCGGGCCAGACGATCCCGGTAAGCCCGGGCCGCCTGCTCCGCCCCGCCGTGAGAGGGAAGCAGGCATTCGTCCGCCCGGGCCAGGGCGTCCGGCTCCTCCAGGTCGGACAGGAACAGCAGCGTTTCCCCCAGCAGCGCTTCCTCCCCGGGCAGGTCCTGGCGCTTGCCGGCGGCAAAATCCGCCGCCCACCTTTCCGCCCGCCGCCGCCGATCCCCCGCCGATACGCAGGAGGAAAGCACTTTGGAAAGCTGCTCCAAAAGCGCCTTCGTCAGGGCCGCGGGAAGGGCGTTCAATTCCCGCCACTCGAATTCCTCCCGCTCCCGCTTGGCATGCAGCAGGATGGTTTTTTCGCTGATCTCCTCCTCCGTATCCCGGCAGATGGTACGGGCCAGGGCCAGGATCCGGGGCACGCCGCCTTGCCCCGGCAGGGCGGGCAGAGCCCGGATCTCCCGATAATTTGCGGCGGCGATATCCGTAAGAAAGGCCGCGTGATCCTCGATCCATTCCCCGGCGGGGGGCAGCATATCCCGGGGGATCAGGCGCAGGGCGGCCACCGCCCCCCTCACACGCTGGGGCAATCCCCTGTCGGCTTTCAGGCGGATGCGGGATCCGACGGCTTTTTGCATACGTTTCCTCCGATTTGTTTTTCCCGGCGTGTCAGCCGGGGATTTCCTCTATTGTGCGTCAAAAACCGCAGGGCAATACTCCCGGAGGGGGAATAGACAAAATGGTAACTAATTATCCATTGAAGAAACCTCCAAAATAAGGTAAAATCAACGATGGCAAGTACCGCGCAGAGGGGTTTCTGCGCGCAATAGGGCACCTAATCAACACATGAGGAGGATTTGTTTCACATGCTCTACAAAAAACGCTGTGTGGCAATGCTGCTGGCAGGCGGTCAGGGCAGCCGCCTGGGCATCCTGACGCGGCATATGGCGAAGCCCGCCGTACCCTTTGGCGGCAAATACCGCATCATCGATTTTCCCCTGAGCAACTGCACCAATTCCGGGGTGGACGTGGTGGGCGTGCTGACCCAGTACCGGCCCCTGGAGCTGAACGCCTATATCGCCAGCGGCGCACCCTGGGATATGGACCTGGTGGATGGCGGCGTGTTCGTGCTGCCGCCCTATCACACCGGGGCCACCGGCGAATGGTACAAGGGCACCGCCAACGCCATTTACCAGAACCTGGCCTTTATCGCCCAGTACAATCCCGATTACGTGCTCATCCTCTCCGGCGACCATATTTACAAAATGGATTACGCCGCCATGCTGGCCCACCATGAAGCCCACCACGCCGACGCCACCATCGCCGTGCGCCAGGTGCCCTGGGACGAGGCCAGCCGCTTTGGCATTATGAATACCGACGCCAACGACAACATCATCGAATTTGAGGAAAAGCCCAAGAATCCCAAGTCCAACAACGCCTCCATGGGCGTGTATGTGTTCACCTGGGAAAAGCTGCGCAAGTACCTGATCGAGGATGAAAAAAACCCCAATTCCTCCAACGACTTCGGCAAGAACATCATCCCCGCCATGTTAGCCGACGGGCAGGTGATGACCGCCTATTCCTTCAACGGCTACTGGAAGGACGTGGGCACCATCGAAAGCCTGTGGGAGGCCAATATGGACCTGCTGACGGAAAAGCCCCAGATCGATCTGCACGATAAGAAGTTCCGCATTTACGCCCGGAACCTGGGCATGCTGCCCCAGCACATCGCCGCCACCGCCCAGGTGGATAACTGCCTGGTGACGGAGGGGTGCGAGATCAAGGGCCTGATCAAGCATTCCATCCTGTCCTCCGGCGCCGTCGTGGAGGAGGGCGCCCAGGTCATCGACAGCGTTATTATGCCCGGCGCCCGCATCGAAGGCGGCGCGGTGGTGAAGCGGGCCATCGTGGCGGAAAACGCGGTGGTTTCCTCCGGCGCTCAGATTGGCGGCGAGGAAGGGCTCATCGCCGTGGTGGGCCAGGACGCCGTGGTGCCCCAAGGCGCTCAGGTGAAGCCCGGCGAACAATTTGGCGAAGGCTGATAGGGGGATGAGACCATGAAAAATATAATGGGTATTATTTATACCGGCGAAAGGGACGCCCAGCTCAAGGAGCTGACCGCCCAGCGCTGCGTCGCCGCCGTCCCCCTGCTGGGGCGCTACCGGCTGATCGATTTTCCGCTTTCCGCCATGGTGAACTGCGGCATCCGCAACATAGGCGTCATTGCCCAGCGGAATTATAACAGCCTGATGGATCATCTGGGCTCGGGCCGCGAATGGAACCTGCACGGCAAGCGGGCGGGGCTGGTATTCCTGCCGCCGTTCCTCACCAAGGATAACGTGGGCGTGTATTCCGGCTTCCTGGACGCCCTCCACGCCAATCTGCATTATCTGCGCCGCAGCAAGGAACGCTATGTGGTGATCACCGATACCCACATGCTCTTTAACGCCCAGTTCGACGCCATGGCGGCTGCCCACGAAGCGTCCGGCGCGGATATCACGCTGATGTTCACCCGGGACCCCGGCGTGCGCCGCAACGGCCTGGGCCGCTACATCCAGGTGGAGGAGGACGGGCGGGTATCCGCCCTGGAGGTGGACCCCACCATCCCGCACCTGAACTGCACCTATCTGGAAACGCTGTGCATCCGCAGGGAGCTGCTCATCACTTTGGTGGACGAGGCCGTATCCCAGGGCCATTACCATCTGACCCGCAACCTGCTCATGAACGCCATCAACGAGAGCGCCATGAAGGTGATGGGCTTTGAAAACCCGGGCCGGGCCTGGCAGATCGATTCGGTGCAGAGCTATTTCGACTGCTCCATGGAGCTGCTGGATCAGGAAACCAGGGCCAATTTCTTCCCCGCGGAAAAGCCCGTGCACACCAAGCTCAGGGATGAAATGCCCACCCGGCATATGACCGGCAGCCTGGTGAAAAATTCGCTGCTGGCGGACGGCTGCATCGTGGAGGGCATCGTGGAAAACAGCATCCTCTTCCGGGGCGTGCATATCGAAAAGGGCGCCGTGGTGCGCAATTCCATCGTCATGCAGGACGGCCTGGTGCAGTCCGGCGCGGAACTGCAGTACTGCATCCTGGATAAGCAGACCACCGTGCTTCCCGGCACGAGGCTTGTGGCCCCCAAGTCTTACCCCATCGTGGTGGCGAAAGACAGCACGGTGTAAAAGCCTATCCGGCCCGGAGGAGGCATCCTTCTCCGGGCCTCAATTTGACGGGAGGAACCGATTATGAAGATTTTGTTTACCGCCTCCGAATGCGTTCCCTTTGTGAAGACCGGCGGGCTGGCGGACGTGGTGGGCGCCCTGGCCCCGGTGCTGGCAGCCAAGGGCCACGATGTCAGGGTGATGATCCCGCTGTACAGCGCTATCCAGCAAAAGTACGTGGATGAAATGCGCCACGTGCTGGATTTTGAGGTGGAGCTGGGCTGGCGCCGGCAATACTGCGGCATCGAAGAGCTGAAAATGGACGGCGTGACCTATTACTTCGTGGATAACAAGTATTACTTCGGGCGCAGTTATATTTACGGCATGGGCGGCGACGAATACGAGCGCTTCGGCTTCTTCTGCCGGGCGGTGCTCAATTCCCTGCCCATGCTGGATTTCCAGCCGGATATCGTCCACGCCCACGATTGGCAGAGCGGCATGGTGCCCGCCCTGCTTCGCATCCAGTACCAGCATCTGCCCTTCTTTGCCCGGATGCGGGTGGTGTTCACCATTCATAACCTGCAGTATCAGGGCATTTTCGGTATTCCCGAGGTGCAGGATATGCTGGGCCTGGGGGACAGCCTGTTTACCAACGATAAGCTGGAATGCTATGGCTGCGCTAACTTTATGAAGGCCGCCCTGGTGTATGCGGACGAGATCACCACCGTCAGCCCCTCCTACGCCGAGGAGATCCAGACCGCCTACTACGGCGAAAGGATGGATGGGCTGCTCCGGGCCAAGCATGAGCATCTCTCCGGCGTCCTGAACGGCATCGACGTGAAGGAATACGACCCGGAAAACGATCCCCTGATCCCCGCCCGCTTCACCGCCGACGATCTTACCGGCAAGGAAGAATGCAAGCGGGCCCTGCAGGTGGAATTGGGCCTTGCCGTGGATGCCGAGGCCCCCATCGTCGCCATCATCAGCCGCCTGAGCAATCAGAAGGGCCTGGATCTGGTGGATCGGGTCATTACCGAGATCATGGATGAGGGCATCCAGCTGGTGGTGCTGGGCATGGGCGAAAGCAAGTATGTGAACCTGTTCAGCTGGGCCGAGCAGCAGTATCCCGGCAGGGTGGCGGCCCGGTTCGCCATGGACCTGAACCTGGCCCACCGCATCTACGCCGGGGCGGATATGTTCCTGATGCCCTCCCAGTTTGAGCCCTGCGGCCTGAGCCAAATGATCTCCCTGCGCTACGGCACATTGCCCATCGTGCGGGAGACCGGCGGCCTTCGGGATACCGTGCTTTCCTATAACGAAGCCAACGGCGCGGGCAACGGCTTCACCTTCTTTAACTATAACGCGCACGATATGCTCTATACCCTCCGCCGGGCGGTGTTCTTCTTCCATCAGCAGAAGGACGTGTGGCGGATGCTGCAGCGCCGGGCCATGTCCGGGGATTACAGCTGGGCCCACAGCGCGGAAATGTACCTGTCCCTGTATGAAAATATGCTCCGGGAAGCTCCCGCTCCGGCGGAAAAAAAGCCCCGGGCCAAGAAGCCCAAGGCTGAGCCCGCCCAGACGGAGGAAAAACCTGCCCGGGCGAAGAAAAAAGGGTGATGCCAAAGGGCCTCCGCGGCCCTTTGAAACCTGGGGCAAGGGGGCTCCCCCTTCAGAGCATCAATTTGCTGTAAAATGGCGTTTCCGGGCATGTCTGCCCGGAAACGCTCATTTTTACGGTGGCAAATTGATATCGGAAGCAGTCATACCGGCTGCTCCTCGAACCTTACGTCGATATTCCCGTTGCTGGTGTGAACGGACAGGGGCTTTGCGCCGGGCTGCTGCCGGGGCAGGGTATTTTTGCCGTTGGAGGTGCCGCTGTCGATGGCGTAATCGGTGGGACGGCCGGGCAGGGTGCCCCGAACGGAGCCGTTGGAGGTTTTCAGGGTCACGGCGGCGGCGGATACGTTTTCCACCTTGATATGCCCGTTGCTGGTAACGGCGGTGAGGGCGCCTGCGGAGGCGGTATCCTGCATTTCGATAGCGCCGTTGGAGGATTTCAGGGTCATCTCCGCGCCGCCGCGCACCTGATGGGCCTCGATCCGGGAATTGCTGGTGACGGCGGTGAGGGCTTGCTTTACCTTTACCTCCTCCATCACCAGCCGCCCGTTGCTGGATTTGAGCTGCATGGATTTACAGGTGATTTCCTTCATTTCGATGCGGCTGTTGCTGGTCTGGGCGCTGACGGCGCACAGGGTGGGGAAGCCCCCTGCCTTGATGGAGCCGTTGGTGGTATGCACGCTTAAATCCACCAGCGCCTGAACGGGCAGGGCCAGCTCCACCGTGGGGGACGCGCCGCGCAGCAGGAATTTGAAGCCGCTGCCGAACATGGTCTGAATGAAGCCGCCCTTGCCGCCCTGCTTTTCCAGGATCAGTTCGCCGTTCTCCACCCGGGCCTGATAGGGCTCCTCCGGGCTGGTGTAATAGGTGAGGGCGGCGGTGTTCCCCGAGCAGGGCCGCACAACCACCGGCATATTGCCGCAGGTCAGGCGCACGCCGCGCAGGGCGTCCGCGCTGCAGGTCAGCGTCCGCTGCTCCAGATTGCCGAAGGAGCCGGCGGGCTTGGCTTCCTGCACGGAATCCATGGCCTCCCGCATGGCTTTCTGCCCCATCTCGATGCCCTGCCGGGCCGCTTCCATGGCCTGGCGCATGATTTCGCCCATATCCGGCACGCAGCCGGTCTGCTCAGGCTGCTCCGCTTCCTGCGGGGCGGCCTTTTCTTCCGGGGGCCGGGCAGGGGCTTTAGCATGCTCCAGGGCCTTTTCCACGCCTTCCAGCGCTTCGTCCGACAGCCGGGCGAATTCCAGGTAATCCTCCCGGTTGGGCAGCTTCAGATTGCCCATGTCGATGGGCTCGTTCATTTCGCCCCCCAGCCGCAGGGCCAGGGTTTCGGGGCTTTCCATAGCGGCGACGGCGGCTTCCTCGTCCATGCCGTCCTCCATGCGGTCATCCAGCATTTCCTGGCAGAAAACCAGCGCCGCTTCCCGGGTCTTTTCCGGCAGGGGAGAAAGGGCGTTTGCCAGGCGCTGCATATATTCTTTCCGGGTCATATCAATCATCCTCCTTGTTTTTCCCGCAGGGGAAATGTGGCAATCCCAGCATCATCCAGTCTGTGAACAGCCCGTGTTCCCATTGATGAACCACCCGGTTCATCCCGATCCCCTCCTGCCAGCCGGGGAAGGAGGGGTGCCGCTTTTCCTTAGGGCTGGGCATCGCCGTTCACCCCCACGATGAAATCGTACGCCTTTTTTACGTCCGCCCACTCGCTGAGGAAATCGGCGATCTTTCGCCGGCCCCCGTCGGTAATGGCGTAATATTTCCGCAGCCGTCCGTTATGCTCCACGGAATACACCGTCAGGCTCTCCGCCGCTTCCAGGCGGCGCAGCACCGGGTACAGCGTGGATTCGGAAAGCTCCAGGATGGGCGCGATATCCTTGATCAGCTGATACCCGTAGGAATCTCCCCTCGTCAGCAGCGACAGGATGCACGCTTCCACCATGCCTCGCTTCATCTGCGCTTCCATGCGATCCTCACCTCCGCGCAATATAATACAACACATAGTATTATATGTCAAGCATTATTTTAAAAAAATAATATTATTTTCCTGCGGGCATGAAAATCTTTCCCGTGGCCGGGATTTTGCAGGATTTTGGCATTTTCGCTTAGAATAACATACCGACCGATAGACGAATGGAGGCCCAGAATGAAGCTTCAGCCCCCGCCCCGCGCCCCGGAACAGGAACAAAAGCTGATCGTGCTTGCGTGCCTGGATCGTTTCGGGCCCTGCACGGAATTGCAGCTGCTGCAATTCCTGTTTGAGCATGATTTAATGAATTATTTTGATATGATGTTCGTCTTGAACGAGCTGTGCGATCAGGGCCAGGCGGCAAGGAGCCAGGCCCGGTCGGGCTTCCGCTACGAATTGACCGAGGCGGGGCGGGAGGCCCTGGCCCTGTTTGGCGGGCGGGTGCCTGCCAGCGTGAAAAACCTGCTGGAGGAAACGGGGGCCGAATGGCAATCCCGCTTCCGGCGGGAGGCCCAGAGCCACGGGCAGGTCGCTATGAACCGGCAGGGGGAATACGAAGCGGTGCTGGAGGCGTCGGAGGGGGACAGGCCCCTGATGACCGTGAAACTGACATTGCCCACCCGGGAACTGGCGGCCCAGATCGCCCGCCGCTGGCCTGACCGGGCGGCGGAAATATATGGCGCGGTGATCCGCCTGCTTTCGGAGGACGAGCCATGAACGCCTACGCCGTCATCCTCTGCGGCGGCAGCGGCAGCCGCATGGGAGCCAGAGAGAATAAAACGCTGCTGAGGATCGGGAGCGTGCCCGCCATCGTGCGCTGCTTCCGGGCGTTTCAGGGGCTGGTCCGGGGCGCCGTGCTGGTGACCCGGGCCGGGGAAGAGGCGCTTTTTGGGCAGGTCCTGTCCGATTGGGGGCTTTCACCCCTTTCGGTGGTGCCCGGAGGAGAGGACCGGCAGGCCTCGGCCCTGGCAGGGCTTCGGGCGCTGCCGCCGGATGGGGATGTCGCCCTCATCCATGACGGGGCCCGGCCCTTCGTGACGCAGGAAATCATCCGCCGGGTGCTGGACAGCGTGGAGCGCTATGGCAGCGGGGTTGCGGCTGTGCCCGCCCGGGATACCATCAAGAAAGCGGATGAAAACGGCCTGGTGCTGGAGACGCTGGACCGGCGGGAGCTGTGGCAGATGCAGACCCCCCAGGGCTTTTTGATCCGGGATCTGATCCTTGCCCATGAAACGGTCGCCGCCCGCTGCACCGACGACGCGGCGCTGATGGAGGCCGCTGGGCATTCGGTCCGTCTGGTGCTGGGCGGCTACGATAACATCAAACTCACATCCCCGGAGGATCTGCGCATGGGCAGGAGCATGCTGACGCCTCGGGTGGGCACCGGCTACGACGCTCACCGGCTGGCGGAAAACAGGGAATTATGGCTGGGGGGCGTAAAGATCCCCTATGAAAAGGGGTTGCTGGGCCACAGCGATGCTGACGCGGCCCTCCACGCCCTGACGGACGCATTGCTTGGCGCGGCGGCGCTGGGGGATATCGGCAAGCTGTTCCCGGACAGCGATATGAAATATAAGGATATTTCCTCCCTCATCCTGCTTTCCGAGGCCCGGCGGGTCATCGAAAGCGCCGGTTTTTCCATCGGCAGCGTGGATGTGACGATCATCGCCCAGGCCCCCAAGCTGGCCCCCTATATCCCCCAAATGCGGGAAAAGATCGCCAAAGCCCTTCTGATCCCGGCGGGGCAGGTATCCGTCAAGGCCACCACCACGGAGCATATGGGCTTCGAGGGCCGGGGCGAGGGCATCAGCGCCATGGCGACGGCGGTGGTGTATCAAGACCTTTGTAAAGAGGCCGGATGGGCCTGAGTACGATGCGGAGCGGACGCATCAGAAAGCGGCAGCCGAATCAGGCCGACGGAAATCGGTATTTACGGAGGGAGAAGCCTTGACAAAGGATGAGATGATGGAGCTTGTCAATCGTTCTCTTTTTGCAGCAATCGGTTATACGGATGAATCGGGTAGGCAGAATGTGCGCAGGGTGTTTTGCGTATGGCACAAAGGACTGGGCCGGCATCTGATCTCAACAAATACAAGCTCAGCCCATGTGCAGAGCCTGCGCAAGAACGGGAATGCCTGCCTGTATTTTTCTGACGATTCGGCGTTTGAGGGGCTTTGCTTATTCGGGAGCGTTGCGGCACATTTTGACAGGGCGTACAGAGAGCTCCTTTGGAATGAGGGGGATGAAAAGTACTATCCCAAAGGGGTCGAAGATGAGGATTACTGCATTCTTGAGTTCATAGCTGAAAGCGGACGCTTTTATCGCTACGATGGAAAAGGCGATCTATCAGCCGCTGAGATCGAGGCATACGATCAGGGCAAGCAATTTGAAAACGGGTACAATGCTGCTGACGGAAAGACCTGATGGATTTGAGCGCCCGGTGTGTTCCCGTCACAGCCGTGACGGGCGATCTTCTTTCCGCAGGCCCGGATGAAAACAATTCATAGATCATGGTAAAGGAGCAATCGCAAATGCTATCCGATCAGAGAATCCATGTAGGCACGGCGCAGGAGGGGCCGGTCTGTCTGCTGCCTGCCATGGCGAACCGGCACGGCCTGATTGCCGGGGCCACGGGCACGGGAAAAACGGTGACGCTGCAGGTGCTGGCGGAGGGATTTTCCCAGCTGGGGGTGCCGGTGTTCCTGGCGGATGTCAAGGGCGATCTGGCGGGCCTGTGCAAGCCGGGGGAGATCAATGACAAGATCAGGGATCGGCTCAAGGCCTGCGGCGTGGAGCGCTTCCCCTTCCGGGGCTGCCCCGTCACCTTCTGGGACGTGTATGGAGAGGCGGGGCACCCCATCCGCGCCACGGTCAGCGAAATGGGGCCGCTGCTTCTATCCCGGATGCTTTCCCTGAACGAGACCCAGACCGGGGTCATGCACATGGTGTTCCGCATCGCGGACGATGAAAACCTGCTGCTGATCGACCTCAAAGACTTAAAGGCCATGCTGGCCTACGTGGGGGAAAACGCCAAGCAATACACCCTGAATTACGGGCACATTGCCAAATCCACGGTGGGGGCCATCCAGCGCGCCATCGCCATCCTGGAGGATCAGGGGGCGGCGGCCTTTTTCGGGGAACCGGCCCTGGACCTGAACGACTGGCTTGTTCAGGATGAGGACGGGCAGGGCGCTGTGAATATCCTGGCGGCGGATCGGCTGTTCCTCCGGCCTCAGATGTACGCCGTGTTCATGCTGTGGCTGCTGGGGGAATTGTACGAGCTTCTGCCCGAGCGGGGGGACGCGCCCCTGCCCCGGATGGTGTTTTTCTTTGACGAAGCCCACCTGCTTTTTGACGGCTGCCCCAAGGCGCTGCTGGAGCGCATCGAGCAGACGGTGCGCCTGATCCGCTCCAAAGGGGTGGGGGTGTATTTCGTCACCCAGAGCCCCGCCGACGTGCCCTCCTCCGTGCTGTCCCAGCTGTCCAACCGGGTGCAGCATGCCCTGCGGGCTTTTACGCCCCAGGAGCAGAAGACCGTCCGGGCCGCAGCCCAGACTTTCCGGCAGAACCCGGCCTTCGATACCCAGCAGGCCATCAGCGAATTGGCGACAGGGGAGGCGCTGCTTTCCTTCCTCCAGGCTGACGGCACCCCCGATCTGGTGCGCAGGGCCACCATCCTGCCGCCTCAATCCCATATCGGCGCCATTTCCGAAGAACTGCGAGCCGCCATGCTCGCCGCCGACCCGGTGGGAGGCCAGTACGACGCCGCCTTTGACCGGGAAAGCGCTTGGGAGGCGCTCTCCGGGCAGGCTGCCCCCGCCGAAACAGCGGCCCCGCAGGTGACGTATTTCAAGGTATATAACCCGGAAAGCGGGCAGTACGAGGATCGGCCTATCCCCACCCTGTCCGCCTTCCTCCATCCTCCGGCGACAGAATATCCCGTGCCGGTGCAGGCGGAAATCTCGGCCCCGGCAGCGGAAAGCAAGCCCGCGTCCCCGGCGAAAAAGCCCGCCAAGAAGCGCAGCGAAATGACGAAGGCGGAGCAGCTGCTGGATTCCTTTGCCACCTCCGCCGTCAACGGCGCGGGAAGGGAGCTGGGCCGGGAACTCGGCAGGGGGCTGCTGGGCATCCTGGGCCTCAACAGGAAAAAGAGAAGGTAAGCTCTTGATCGCCAAAGGCGGTGATGAGGCGGAAAACCGGATAGGCGGAACCCATCCTTTGATGAAAAACCAAAGGAATCAGGATATGCATAAGGAGGCAACACCATGAAACGCAGAATCGGCATCCTCACCAGCGGGGGCGACTGCCCCGGCCTGAACGCCACCATCCG
>CAJOPV010000160.1 GCA_905236495.1 uncultured Christensenellaceae bacterium | reverse complement strand
GTTCAGTATTCCTGCGGTTTCGTTCCTTGTCTGGAACGATTTCTCATCCCGCATCTCAATTCATGAATAAATTGGTGGAGCAATAAGCAATACTGTTTCATTATTAATACGGCAGAAAGGCCGCCTCTCCGGCCTTCGCCTCCAGGGGAAGCCTTAGACCATCCATAAACCTCGGGATAGCTCGAAAGGATCGCAGTCCTTTCGACGTTCATCCGCAGGGCCGGGTCTCCCGGTCCGAGGAGCAGTGAGCATGACTGCTTCCGATATCAATTTGCGACCGTAAATAGAGCGTTTCCGGGCACAAATACCCGGAAACGCTCATCTTACAGCAAAATGGATGCAACCCATCGGCTTTGTCGATGCTCTGGCCCGCCGGGAAGATCGTTCCCCTGCGGGCGTTTTGCATTGGGCCGATCAGATGCCGAAGTAATCCTTGGCGTTGTTATAGCTGATATCCCGCACCAGGCCCTTGAGGAATTCCATATCGCTGGGGTATTCGCCGTTTTCTACCCATTTGCCGATGAGGTTGCACAGGATACGGCGGAAATACTCGTGGCGGGGGTAACTGATGAAGGAGCGGCTGTCGGTGAGCATGCCCACGAAGGCCCCCAGCACGCCCAGGTTCGCCAGGGTGCGCATCTGTTCCTCCATGCCGTCCCGCTGATCCAGGAACCACCAGGCGGAGCCGTACTGAATCTTGCCCTTCACGCCGCTTTGCTGGAAATTGCCCAGCATGGTGCCGATGGCGGCGTTGGCGGCGGGGTTGAGGGTATAGAGGATGGTCTTGGGCAGCTGGCCCTGGCTGTCCTGCAAATCCATCAGGCGGGACAGGTTATAGGCGATGGGCTGATCGATGATGGAATCAAAGCCCACGTCGGGGCCGTAGCGGCGGAACATGGCGGTATTGTTATTCCGCATGGCGCCGATGTGATACTGCTGCACCCAGCCCCGCTGGGCGTACATGGCGCCCAGCCCCGCCAGGATCACGGTGCGGTAGCTGTCGATGTGCTTTTGCTTCATTTCCTCCCCTGCCATGGCGGCCTGGAAGGCCTTATCCGCCTGCTTGAAGCTGGGCTCGCCCCAGGGCACGGTATCCAGCGCGTGGTCGGAGACCCGGGCGCCGCAGGCGTGGAAGTATTCCACCCGGCGCTCCAGGGCGGTGAGCACGTCGGCGGTGGAGTGAATCTCCATCCCCGCCACCCGGGATAACTGCTGGATGTATTCTACGAACCCCGCCCGGTCGATATTCAAGGCCTTATCCGGGCGGAAGGCGGGCAGCACCCGGGCCTTCAGATCGCCTTCGGCGGCGATGAACTGGTGGAAGTGCAGATCATCGACGGGGTCGTCGGTGGTGCACAGGTAATCCACGTTGAATTTATCGATGAGGGCTTGGGCGCGGAAATCGTTCCCCTGGAGCATTTCGCTGGCCTGATCGTAGATGCGGCCCGCGCTGTCCTTCGTCAGGGGCTCGTAAATGCCGAACACCCGCTGCAGCTCCAGATGCGTCCAGTGATACAGGGGATTGCCGATGGCGTGGGAGAGGGCCTCGGCGTAGGCGATGAATTTTTCTCTGGGATCGCCGTCCCCCCGGATCAGCTTTTCATCCACGCCCCAGGACAGCATGGCCCGCCACTTGTAGTGGTCGCCCCCCAGCATCAGGTGAGAAATATTTTCAAATTTGATGTTTTGGGCGATTTCCCTGGGGGAAAGATGGCAGTGATAGTCGATGATGGGCATATCCTTTGCCGCTTCGTGATACAGCGTGCGGGCCGTATCGGTGGATAAAAGGAAATTTTCATCCATGAAAGGGAGCATAGCAGGGGCCTCCTTTGTTTTTCATTGGGTCCATTATACGGCGGGCGTGAGGAAAAGTCAATCGGCCCTGCGGAGGGTGCTTTGCACGTATCCCGCCAGGATGGGCACGATACGGGTCTCCTTCCCGCCCTTCATCACCACCACGTCTGCATCGTGGATATAATTGCGGATATAAAGATCGTACATGGGCTTGACGGTGGATAAGTACTGGGCGGCGATGCTGTCGATCTGCCGGCCCCGCTTCTTGATATCCCGGGAGATGCGGCGCAGAAGGCAGATATCCGGCTCCACGTTGATATAGAGCTTGAGGAACATAAGGTCCCGGAGCCGTTCATCGTAGAAGGCGTGAATGCCCTCTAAAATCACCACCTGGGCGGGAAAAATGATCTCCTCGGTATCCGCCCGGCGGTGCTCGGTAAAATCGTAGGCCTTCCGGGTGATGGGTTTGCCCGAAAGCAAGGCGCATACGTCCTGATACAGCAGGTCGTGGTCGAAGATGCCCGGCTCGTCGTAATTGAGCTTTGCCCTTTCCTCATAGGTCAGGCCCGGATGATCCAGGTAATAGGCATCCTGGTTCAGCACCACGCAATCCGCCCCGATATCCCGCACCAGCTCCCGCGCCAGGGTGGTTTTCCCCGAGCCGCTGGCCCCGCAGATCCCGATGAACAGCATCCTTCGTACGCCCCTTTCCCTTATTCCGCTTCTTTTTCCTCTTTCAGCACCTGCAGCAGCGCATCCACCTGCTCCTCCGTGGTGGCCCAGCTGACGGCGAAACGCACCACCGAGCTGGTTTCGTTCAGCCTTTCCCAGTAAGAAAACCTGACCCGCCGCCCGATGCGCTGAAGCTGGCCCTCCGTCAGCACCAGGAACTGCTGATTGGTGGGGGAGTCCAGATAGAGGGGATACCCCAGGGCCGCGATGCCCCGTTTCATTTTTTCCGCCATCGCATCGGCGTGGCGGCTGATTTCAAAATATAAATCCTCCGTAAACAGGGCGTCGAACTGCGCGCCCAGCAGCCTTCCCTTCGCCAGCAGCGCCCCGCCCTGCTTCACCTGGGTGAAAAACCGCCGGGGCGCGCCCTTCGGAAATACCAGCGCCTCCCCGCACAGGGCCCCCACTTTGGTGCCCCCGACGGTGAAGCAATCGCAGACCGCGGAAAGCACAGGCAGCGTCACGTCCGTTCCCCGGCTCATAAGGCCGTAGCCCAGCCGGGCCCCGTCCACATACAGGGGGATTTTGTACGCGGCGCAGACCTGGGAAAGGCCGGTCAATTCTTCCGCGGTATAGAGGGTGCCGTATTCCGTGGGATGGGAAATATACGCCATGCCGGGCCATACCATGTGGGCATGGTTGGGATCGGCGTAAAAGGCTTTGAGGAGGTTTTCCAGGTCCCCGGCGTCCATCTTGCCTTCATGGCCCGGCACCGTCAGCACCTTATGCCCCGTGCTTTCCACGGCCCCCGCCTCGTGGCAGGCGATATGGCCCGTGTCCGCCGCGACGACCCCTTCCGTGGGGTGGAGATAGGCGCGGATCACGGTCATATTGGCCTGGGTGCCCCCGGCAATGAAATATACGTCCGCCTGAGGGCACTGGCAGGCGGCGCGGATCTTTTCCCGGGCGGCGGCGGTGAAGCCGTCCTCTCCGTAGCCGGGCTGGGGGGTCAGGTTGGTTTCCAGCAGGCTTTGCAGCACCCGGGGATGGGCCCCTTCGGAATAATCGTTTTCAAAAAACAGCATGGGCGGCTCCTTCCTTTTCGTCCGGCTGGCGGAGGCCGTTGTACCGGGGGCCCAGGGCGGCGTAACGCCGGGTGATCCATTTGCAGATGCCGTCCAGCCCCGGATAGATCATGCGTTCGGAAATATTGATGTAATCCAGTTTATCCCGGATCTCCAGCTTCACTTCGGCGGGAATGATGATTTTTCTGAAGCAGGCGTCCGCGTCGGCGATATCGTTGATGCAGATGGCGGCGTCGCTGCATACGGAAAAGAGGGCGTACTGATTGGCGATGCGGTTCACGGCGCTGGCGGGCTCAAAAAACAGGGCGAAGGGATGGGAGGAGATCCGCCCCAGCGCGTCGAACCCTTCACCCACCCGGTCCATCATCTCCATGGTGAAGATGTTGCCCCGCTCCGCCCGCAGCATCTCCTTGAGGTGATCGGGCAATTGGCGGTTGATTTCATCGATCCGGGCGCACCAGATGATGCCGTCCCGATCGTAGGTCTCCTGATCCTCGGTGGCGAAGTGGGCCGCCACCAGGGGGGAATAGGTCCAATCCAGCAAGCGGGTGGGAAGGCCGAACTGCTGGGCCATCGCCAGCAGCTGCCAGAAGGACGATACCGTTTTCAAGTCCGCGTACCCGTACTTTTTGAAGGAGCGCAGCATCTGCCTTTCCAGCGTCAGGTCGTGGGCGCACACCCGGTTTAAGGAGGGCATCAGGCCCCAGTCCTTATCCGCCATGCCCCGATAGACGCTGTTGTCCCGGTAGCGCAGGATGCTTTCGTCCCACACCCCCTGAAAAATGGCGGACTGCAATTCGTCCCAGCTGTGGATCACCGTTTCGTGCATGCCTTCGGCACCCCTTTCATACGGAGGAAAAACCCATGAAACCAAACTATCAGGCGGAAATGGAGGCGGAAATCGCCCGTCTCTCGGGCCGCCGCCCCACGCTTCTGCTGCATAGCTGCTGCGGCCCCTGCTCCAGCGCGGTGCTGGAAAGGCTGACGGCCCATTTTGCCGTGACGCTTTTGTATTATAACCCCAATATCGAGCCGGAAGCGGAATACCTGCATCGGCTCTCGGAGCAAAAGCGGCTGCTTTCCCTGCTGCCCGGGGAGGTGGCCCTTCTGCCCTGCGGGTGGGATCACGCCGCCTTTTCCGCCTTTGCGGAAGGCATGGCGGACGCGCCGGAGGGAGGGGAAAGATGCCTTGCCTGCTTCGCCCTGCGGCTGAACGAGACCGCCCGGCGAGCCGGGGAGGGGGGCTTTGAATACTTTACCACCACGCTGTCGGTAAGCCCCCACAAAAACGCGGAAAATATCAACCGCATCGGCCTATCCGCCGGGGAAAAGTACGGCGTCAAATACCTGACGGCGGATTTCAAGAAGAAGAACGGGTATCTGCGTTCCCTGCAATTATCCAAGGAATACGGGCTGTACCGCCAGGATTACTGCGGCTGCCTCTATTCCAGGCGGGAGACGAGGTGACTTCCCACCGTCACTTCCCCGCTGCGGAGCACCCTTTCTTCCCCGTCCCGGGAAACGATCAGGCCCCCGTCCGGGGATACGCCCAGCACCAGCCCGCGGTATTCCCGCCCCGCCTCCTGATAGCTTACCCGTTGCCCGGTCAAAAACATCCTTTGGCGGTATTCGGAAAGGATGGCGGGATCATTGGGCGCTTCCAGCCCTTTGAAGATCAGCGCGGCGATGCGCCCCGCCAGGGCGTTTGCGTCCGCCGGCACGTCCAGGGCCCCGGCAATGCCCGCCTCCGGGGGAAAGCCTCCGGGGGGCGTTTGCAGGTTCACCCCGATGCCGACGATGACCCCCGCCTCGATCCTTTCCGCCAGGATGCCGGATACCTTTTTATTCCCCACGAAGATATCGTTGACCCATTTGATCCGGGTCTTTAAGGGGGTCATTTCCTCGATGGCCCGGCACACCGCCACGGCGGAAAGCAGGGTGACCGCCTCCGGCCCGCCGCCCTCCGGCGGAGACGCCAGCAGGCTCAGGTACAGCCCCCCTTCCGGGGATACGAACCGGCGGCCCAGCCTCCCCCGCCCCGCGGTCTGGCGGCCC